>JAFUGB010000083.1 GCA_017469605.1 Clostridia bacterium | reverse complement strand
CGCCAGGAAAAAGTCATTTCCATGATTGGCGAGAAGGAAGCGGCCCAAGCGCTGTGGACCATCGGCCGGGAGCAAATCGACCAGGGCTATATTTCCCGCTGTATCGAAACCTATAACCAGGCCTACGCGCTGGATCCGGGCATCGATGGGCTGTATGACCGGCTGCTCAGCCTGGCGGATGCCTATGAGGCCGTGGGCCAGCTGGATGAGGCCGAGCGCGTATACCGCCAGCTGTTTACCCAGGTGGATGAAACCAATCCGCTGGCTTACCGCTTTGCCATTGATATCCTGATGGACCAGGGGCGATTGTTTGAAGCCACCGATCTGATGCAGGCAGCCTATGAAAAAACCGACGAGCTCAGCTTCAAATCCCAGCGGGAGCAGCGGGTGCCCATGGCGCCCACGTCAGATCCCGACGCGGGCCGGTATATGCTGGAACGCGCGGTTACGCTGTCCTCGCCCCAGGGATACGATGTATATTACCTGGTGAACGACGATGTAAGCGAGCTGCCGGAAAACGGCATTCTTTTCACCGATCCCATCGTGCTGGGAGAAGGCACCTACGATATCCGGGCGGTATGCGTTTCCTCCGAACTGATCAGCGATGAGGTGAGCCTGCGGTTTACCGTATGGCTGCCCACGCCCAGCGCGCCCAAATCCCGCCTTCTGACCGGCGTATATGATAAACCCAAGCGGGTATACCTGTACATGGAGGATATCAAAATCACCGGCGATACGCCCTTCCAGGAATATACCATCTATTATACCATTGACGGCACCGCGCCCAATATCGATTCGCCCATCTATACCGACGATGGCTTTATGCTGCCTGTGGGCGATACCACCCTGCGCGCCGTGGCCGTGAACCAGTATGGCAAGGTGTCCAACGAATATGTGGGAACCTATAAGGTAAACGGCAGCAACTATGCCAAGGTGTTCCAGGACAGCAAGCACCAGTTCAAGGCGTTCACGCTGGGGACCACCACCTATGATCAGTTCGTCAAGCTGTACGGCGCAGGCGCCGAATCGCTGATCGATTCGGCGGATACCGTGTCCGGCAAGGCCATCCAGCTGTCTTATGAATGGGGAACCGCCTGCTTCACCGATGAGGGCAGGATCCTGTTTGCGGTCAGCACCAACAATCCCGCTATGATCGGCCCGGCGGGCAGCAAGGTGGGGATGAAAACCGGCGAGGTAACGGCTTTGTTCCGTGACCGCGGCCAGGCAGCCAACGCCAAGGGCAACCGCAGCCTGTATTATAACGAGGGGGCGGGATACGGCAGGTATTGGAAGGACAGCGAGACCACCGCACATCTGGAATACGTAAGCTTCCGGGAAAACAGCGCCGTGACCAAGCTGATCTATGAAATTGAAAATGACACGGTCGTCCGCATCCACATGATACTTTCAGGAGAGGCGATCCTGTAACGGAGGAAAACATGTATACCATCAGAAGAGCTGAAACGCGGGATACCGATACCGTTATGCGCTTGCTTGTGCAGGTGAACATGGTGCATCATAATGGCCGCCCCGATCTGTTCAAGGGCCCGGCCACCAAGTATACGCCCCGGGAATTGGCGGAGATTTTCGCTGACGATCAGCGGCCTGTGTTCGTCTATGAGGACCAGGCGGGGCAGGTGCTGGGCTACGCTTTCTGTGTGCTCCAGCAGCATGTGGGCAGCAACCTGATGACCGATATCAAAACGCTGTATATTGACGACCTCTGCGTGGAGGAGCAGGCCCGGGGAAAGCACGTGGGTTCGGCGCTTTATCAATATGTGCTGCAATACGCCCGGAGCATCGGCTGCTATAATGTGACGCTCAACGTGTGGACGCTGAACCAGAAGGCCCTGCGCTTTTACGAGCATTGCGGACTTACTCCCCAGAAGATCGGGATGGAAAAGATTCTATCATAACGAGGATTTCATCTTCTATGCCCCGGCGGCGAACAAACGCCCTGCGCCTGTAGCGTTTTTGTGGCCAAGCGAGCTTACGGGCATCAGGAAAGCAGGGCAGTTTGCGATAAAACAAGTTCACTTGTTTTTCTGCAAATGGCCCTGCTTTTTGCGTGGCCGCGGCCAACGGCCTGTCGCCGCAGCCGGGGCCTGGGGTGGGGCTTCCCACCCCAGCGGGGTTTTTAAGGGGCGGCGCCCCTTATCCTATCCCGCAAATTCCAGCCTAATCTCCCGCATATCATGTACGCTTTACGCCTTGCTGATCGCCTTTACCCCGTAGTCCTGATCCTCCACCGCTTTTTTCAGCAGGGCTTCGTCCAGGGGATTTTCGGCTTCCAGCGTGGCGATCCCCTTTTCATGGCTGGCTTCGGCGCTGATCACGCCGGGCAGGGCCTCCAGCGCCTTTTTGACGGTGGCCTCGCAGTGCTCGCACATCATACCCTCAACGGTCAGGATATATGAAACGGTTTGGGACCGCTCCCGCGCTTCGGTTTTCTGGCGGCGCGGGCGGTCATGGCTGGCATCCCGCAGCTTGAACAGGTTCAGCCGCAGGGCGTTGCTGACCACGCAGAAGCTGGACAGGCTCATGGCCGCCGCGCCGAACATGGGATTCAGCGTCCAGCCGAAGATGGGAATGAACACACCGGCCGCCAGGGGAATACCGATCACATTATAAATAAAGGCCCAGAACAGGTTTTCATGAATATTGCGCAGGGTAGCGCGGCTGAGCCGAATGGCGGCAGGCACATCGCTGAGCCTGCTCTTGACCAGCACCACATCAGCGGCATCGATGGCCACATCGGCGCCGGCGCCGATGGCAATGCCCATATCGGCCCGGGTCAGGGCAGGGGCGTCGTTGATGCCATCGCCCACCATGGCCACTTTCCCCTGTTTTTTCAAGCTCCGGATCACGGTCTCTTTGCCCTCGGGCAGCACGCCCGCGATCACCTCGTCCACGCCGGCCTGCTTGCCAATAGCTTCCGCCGTACGTTGATTATCGCCGGTGAGCATGACCACGCGAATGCCCATATTGCGCAGCTCGCGGATGGCCTGGGGGCTATCCTCCTTGATCACGTCGGCCACGGCGATCATGCCGGCCAGCCTGCCGTTTTCCAGGAATGCCAGGGGCGTTTTCCCCTGGGAGGCCAGCTCCTCAGCGGCTTTTTGCAGTTCGCCCGGCAGATCAATTTTTCCGGAAATAAACTTGAGACTGCCGCCCAGCAGCTCCCGGCCCTGCAGCACGGCGCGAACGCCGCTGCCGGGCAGCGCTTCAAAGCCGTCCACCGGGGCCGCGGCAATCCGCCGCGCTTCGGCTTCCCGGATCACGGCCTTGGCCAGCGGGTGCTCGCTGCGGCTCTCCAGCGCGGCCGCTAACCCAAGCAGTCCCTTTTCATCGTAGCCGGGACCGGGAACAACATCGGTCACCTGTGGTTCGCCCTGGGTGATGGTGCCGGTTTTGTCCAAGGCAACCACATTCACCTTGCCTGCTTCTTCCAGGGATACGGCGGTTTTAAACAGGATACCGTTTTTAGCCCCCACGCCGTTGCCCACCATGATGGCCACGGGCGTGGCCAGGCCCAAGGCGCAGGGACAGCTGATCACCAGCACCGAGATGCCGCGCGCCAGGGCATAGCCGATTTCCCGGCCCGCAAGCAGCCAAACGACGGCGGTGACAACGGCAATGGAAATCACCACAGGCACAAACACGCCGGAGACCTTATCGGCAATCTTGGCGATGGGCGCCTTGGTGGCGGCGGCATCGCTAACCATGCGGATGATCTGGCTCAGGGTGGTATCCTCACCCACCCGGGTGGCCCGGCATACCAGATAGCCCGACTGGTTCACCGTGGCGGCGGACACGCTGTCCCCCACCGCCTTATCCACCGGGATGCTTTCCCCGGTGAGGGCGGACTCGTTAACGGCGCTGCTGCCTTCGGTGACCACGCCGTCCACCGGGACGCTGTCCCCCGGGCGCACGGCAAACAGATCGCCTGCCTGCACCTGCGCAATGGGTACTTCCGTTTCCTTCCCATCCCGGATCAGGATGGCGGTCTGGGGCGCCAGCTTCATGAGCCCCTTCAAAGCATCGGTGGTTTTGCCCTTGGAGCGCGCCTCCAGCATTTTCCCCACGGTGATCAGCGTCAAAATCATGGCGGCGGACTCAAAATAGAAATCCATCATATACGCCATGACGGCTTCCCCGTCGCCATCCACCACGGCACGGGTCATGGCCAGCAGCACATACACGCTCCAGGCAAACGATACCGAGGAGCCCAGCGCCACCAGCGTATCCATATTGGGCGAACGGTGCCACAGGGCCTTAAAGCCGCTGATGAAAAACTTCTGGTTGATCACCATGATGGCAACGGCAAACAGCAGCTGCACCAGGCCCATGGCCACATGGTTATCATCAAAGAAGCGCGGCAGCGGCCAGCCCCACATCATATGTCCCATGGAAAAGTACATCAGGGGAATCAGCAGGCAAACGGAAGCGATCAGCCGCTTTTTCAGCCTGGGCGTTTCGGTATCCCGCAAGCTGTCCAAATCAGCGGAGGCATTGGCCGCCGCTTTCTCCGCGCCCTTTTCAGAAGCCCCGTACCCCGCGTTTTCCACCGCGCGGATGATCTCCGCGGGTGCCGCCGTGCCCTCCACGCCCATGGAATTGGTAAGCAGGCTCACAGCGCAGCCGGTAACGCCGGGCACCTGGCTGACGGCCTTCTCCACCCGCGCCTGGCAGGCGGCGCAGCTCATGCCGGTTACATTGTATTGTTTCATCATCAATTACCTCATCAATCGTTCAATGGTATTCACCAGTTCATCCACCACGGTCTCATCTCCAGCCCGAATATCCCGCACCACGCAGGAATGGATATGGGCCCGGAGCAGCTCCCGGTTAAAGGCATCCACGGCCGCGGCGATGGCGGCGGACTGCACCAGCACATCATTACAGTATGCGTCGTTTTCAATCATCTTACGCACGCCCCGCACCTGGCCCTCAATCCGGCTCAGGCGATTGAGCAGCTTCTTTTTCTGGTCCTCCGTGCGGATGGTCTTTTTTTCGGCGGCGCAGCAGCTTTTTTCGCTCATGTTCCCTCCTCAAATACCCCCTTGGGGTATTTTGATTATATACCCCCGCCGGGTATCTGGTCAATAGGCAAAACAAAAAAACTTTGAAGTATATAGGCAAACGCCGTTCCATTCTTTTTCGTTTTATGGTATCTTTAACAAAAGCTTTCATGAAAGGACAGAAAACCTGGAATGGATAAAAACCGGCATGTGATCGTGATTTCGGAAGACGCCATGGTTTACGACGACCTGGATACGCTGCGTCAATTGCCCGCCTTTGGCGAGGTGCTGGAAAAGGGCGCGCAGGTGAAAACGATCCGGGCGGTCTATCCCACGTTGACCTATCCCTGCCATACCAGCATGCGCACCGGCGTGCGGGTGGGCCGCCACGGCATCGTCAACAACGAAAAGTCCAACCTGACCCAGGAAAAGAGCCCCTGGGAATGGTTTAACGACGCCGTAAAGGTCAGCGATATCTTTGACGCCGCCAAAGCCGCCGGCCTGACCACGGCCGCCGTTTTCTGGCCGGCAACCGGCCGGCATCCCCATATCGATTACCTGATCGACGAATACTGGCCCCAATCCCCCGGGGAAACCACCGAGGAGTGCTTCGCTTTTTCGGGCTCCAGCCCGGAGGTGATCGAAAAAATCGTGCGGCCCAACCGGCACCTGATGGATTGGAAACGCATTCATCCCTGCGGCGACGCCTTTGTGCATGCCTGCGCGTGCAGCATGATCCGGGAATTCAAGCCCAATCTGCTGATGATCCATCCGGCCAACGTGGATGAATACCGGCACATATCCGGCGTATTCAGCCCGCTGGTGACCCACGGGCTGCACGAAATCGATATGTGGCTGGGCGATATTCTCCGGGCGCTGGAGGACGCGGGGATCCGGGAACAAACCGATCTTTTCATTGTCAGCGATCACGGACAATTAAACATCCGCCGCACCGTGGCGCTGAACGCCCTGCTGGCGGAAAAGGGCCTGCTGACCGTGGGGCCGGACGGCCAGGTGGCCGATTATGTGGCCATCGCCAAATCCACCGCCCTGTCGGCGCAAGTCTATTTGAAGGACCCCGCCGATCACGACCGTGTATACGCCATCCTGCGGCGGATGGCCGAAGACGGACTGTACGGCTTTGAGCGGGTGTATACCGCCCGGGAGGCCCGGGAGGAAGAAGGGCTGTACGGCCATTTCAGCTTTGTGCTGGAAACCGACGGCTATACTTCCTTCTCCAATGCCTGGAAACGCCCGCTGGTACGGCCCACGGACAACAGCGATTACAAGTTTGGCCGCGCCACCCACGGCCACCATCCCGACAAGGGCCCCCAGCCCACGCTGATCGCCTGCGGCCCCCATATTCGCGCCGGCGCGATGGTGGAGCGCAGGCCCATGATTGACGAGGCGCCCACCTTTGCCCGCGCGCTGGGCATCGATTTGCCCGAGACCGAAGGCAGTGCCATTGAGGAAATATTGCAGTAATATTCACGCTTGAAGTCCCCGCGGCCACGCGCTTTGCGCATAAAAAAAGTACGGTACTTTCCCGGGTCTCCAGGAAAGTACCGTATCTCTTAAATGCGCATGGCCCGGGTAGCATTGAGCACAGCGATCACCGAAACGCCCACATCGGCAAACACCGCCAACCACATATTGGCGATGCCCAGCACGCCCAACAGCATGATAAGCGCCTTGATGCCCAGAGCGAAAATGATATTCTGCCAGGCGATGCCGCGGGTACGGCGGGCAATGCGCACCGCCAGCGGCAGGCGGGCCGGATCATCATCCATCAGCACCACGTCGGCAGCCTCCACGGCGGCGTCGCTGCCCAGCGCGCCCATGGCCACGCCCACATCGGCCCGGGCCAGCACAGGCGCGTCGTTCACGCCGTCGCCCACAAAGGCCAGGGCGGTTTTGGCGGGCTTTT
Source organism: Clostridia bacterium (assembly GCA_017469605.1). Classification (GTDB taxonomy): domain Bacteria; phylum Bacillota; class Clostridia; order Christensenellales; family Aristaeellaceae; genus SFMI01. Next base: position 5,971 of record JAFUGB010000083.1, on the reverse strand, counting down.
CGGCCAGCAGCCGTTCCAGATGGGATACCTTGTCCTGGGGCAGCAGTCCGGCGCGCAGTTCATCCACGCCCACCTGGTCAGCCACTGCCCGGGCGGCTTCCTGCCGGTCGCCGGTGAGCATCACGGTGCGGCGCACGCCCAGGGTCTTGAGCCCCCGGATGGCTTCCGCTGCGCCGGGCTTTACGGCATCCTGGATTTGCAGGTACCCGGCAAATTTGCCATCCACCGCGGCATACACGCAGTTTTCCTTGGCCTCCGGAGCCGTTCCCGTTACCTTTTCCATAAGCCTGGCGTTGCCCAGCGCCACGCCGCGGCCATCCACCGTGGCCTCAATGCCGTAGCCCGCTTCCTCATGGACAGCGGTGACGCGCACATTTTCAATGGGCCGCCCGTAAGCCGCGCGGATGGCCTGGGCAATGGGATGGGTGGAAAGCCCCTCGGCATGGGCTGAAAGCTGCAGCAATTCTTCCTCTTTAATCCCCTGGGCCTGCACGGCCGTCACCGTCATGCGCCCCTGGGTCAGCGTGCCGGTTTTATCAAACACCACGGTATCACAGGCGCACAGCGTTTCCAGCATGTTGCTTCCCTTGATCAGGATGCCGTTTTTGCCGGCGCAGCCAATGCCCGCGTAGAAGGTCAGCGGCACCGACAGCACCAGGGCGCAGGGGCAGGAAATCACCAGGAAGATCAGCGCCCGGCGCAGCCACAGCGTAAAGGGCTGGCCAAGCAGCAGGGGAGGAATCACGCATACCAGCACCGCCAGCAGGCACACAACGGGCGTATACCAGCGGGCAAACCGGCTGATCAGGCTTTCGGTGCGGGCTTTGCGCTCGCCTGCCTCTTCCACCAGCTCCAGGATGCGGGACACCGTGCTTTCGGCATAGGTGCCCGACGCGCGCACATGCAATACATCGGTCAGATTCACGCAGCCGCTGAACACCTGCTCGCCTGCCTGCACGCTCCTGGGCGCCGATTCGCCGGTGAGCGATGATGTATCCAGCGTGGAATTCCCGTTGATTACCTCGCCATCCAGCGGGATGCGCTCGCCGGGACGGATTACCAGGATATCCCCCGCCCGCACTTCCTCCGGGGAAACCTGGGCGATGCGGCCATCGCGCTCCACATTGGCATGATCGGGCCGGATATCCATCAGGTCACGGATGGCGCCGCGGCTCTTTTCCACCGCGGTATCCTCAAACAGCTCGCCAATCTGGTTAAACAGCATCACCGCCACGGCCTCGGGATACTCGCCTATGCACAGCGCGCCGATGGAAGCCGCCGACATGAGAAAATCCTCATCAAACACTTCGCCATGCAGGATGCCCCGGAACGCGTGCAAAAGCGTATCATAGCCCACCACAAGGTAGGGCACCAGGAAGGCCAGCAGCCGTCCGATGCCGGTCAGCGGCGACAGCCAGGCAGCCGCCAGCAGCACAGCGCCCGCAATGATGCGGATCAGCATGGCTTTGCGCTCGCCGGCATCGCTCTCTCCATGATGATGACCGCAGCCGCAGCCGTCCCCGTGGCAATGGCCATGATCATGGTGATGATGCTCATGATGATGCTCGTGTTCGTGCTCATGTTCATGCTCGTGCTCGTGTTCATGCTCATGATTATGATCGTGACTCATACGAATGCCTCCCCCTTATTCCTGCACGTGCTCCATGCCCTGGCTGAGCAGGGTGCGCACGTGTTCATCCGCCAACGCGTAAAATACCGTTTTCCCTTCCCGGCGATAGCGCACCAGCTGGGCCTGCCGAAGGATGCGCAGCTGATGGCTGATGGCCGATACCGACATGCCAAGCAGCTGGCTCAGGTCGCAGACGCACATTTCAGAAACCAGCAGCACAAACAATATCTTGCACCGCGTGCTGTCCCCCAGCACCTTAAACAATTCGCTGACATCCAGCAGCGTATCATCATCCGGCAGCGTAGCCCGTACATTGGCAATGGCATCGGGATGGGCGTTTAAAAACGTGCATACCGGCGCCTCGCCTTCTCGCTGTCGGCGTTCATCCTGCGCTTCCATGGCGCGCCTCCTTTACAAACAATTGAACATCTGTTCAAATGTTATTATATGCAGAACAGGCCGCCGTGTCAACAGGGATCGGATAAAAACTTACAGTTAGTCTATAATGGACAAACCTGGCCCCAACGGGAAAACGATGCGCCCGCCTCCAAGGGATCCGGGGGCCTTCCCCCATTCCGGCGATGCGGCGTGCGGAAAGAAACTGGACGATTTTATTCATTAAAATTATTTTCCAAATTTTGCAGTAAAACGGCAGGATCGGTCGTTATATATAGTGAACATAAATACAGATCATACAGGGAGGTTCAAATGAAGAAAGCTGTATTGCTTACGCTGCTGGTTTTGCTGCTGGCCCATCCGGCTTTGGCTGACGAAAACGCCTTTTGCGATCCCGTGCCGGAATCGCTGCGGGAAGCGCTCTCCGGCCCGACCAGTGACTGCATCGTGTTTGAGCTGCCGGATGGCGGCAGGCATGTATATACCGCCAATGAATACGGCTGGCTGAGCGGATATAGCTGGCAGGACGGCCAGTGGCAATCGAACGCCAGCGGCATCACGCTGGGAGAGGAAAACCGCGTTTATCTTCGCCGCCACGACCCAGGCAAGCCCCGCCCGGACGGCACATCCTATGCGGATTCCCTGGGGTTTGATTTTTTCAGCCCGACCGGCGCGTATGAAAGCTACCATTACGACGGCCAATGGTTCAGCCTGGACGGGTTTGCCGATCCCGCCCGCTATAACGGCGCGGTGATGATCCAGGACAGCGTGATCGCCTATTATCCTGCCGGCAGCACAGAACCGGCGTATCGGTTTGACGCCGGAACGCGGGAAAAGGCCTACAGCTTCCTGTATGATTTTGACAGCTATCCCATGACGCCCGCCGAGGGGAAAAGGATCGCCGCCCTGCTGCCCGCCGCCATCCGGGAGGATTTTCCCGGCTATACGCTGGTTTCCCATCGCCTGTATGACAGCAATGGCCCGCGTGCCAGCGCGACCTTTGCCCGGGTGGCCGATGACGGCCAGGGTCCCGTGCTTCAGGTTATCCAGGCCGCCTATTCCGGGGAGCAGGGATTGGAAAAGACGGTTGCGCTGCTGGATATCCCCCTTTCCGCCCGCCTGGCGTCCATGCCCGCGGATGAGCTTTGGAACAATTATTATGACATTTTCCGGGAGCCTGGCGCCCTGGATGAAACCCGTATTTCCATCGACGGAAAAGTGGTTGACCTGGCCCCCCAGCAGGAGCAGCTGATCCTTTTGACCGAGGACGCCAAAGGCGACCGCAGGGTGACGGGTGTATACCCGGATGTCCTTGGCCGTTATTTCCAGCAGACCACTCACGTACTGCCGCCCCAAACCAGCATGGATACCTTCCATGCCGGCGAAGGCCAGATTTACCTGGATATGGCGGGGCAGTCTTGGAGCCTGTACTATCATAAAACAGCCCCCTACGAATGGAAGCTTACGGGAGGCCGCGTCAGCAACGATGCCGAGAGCTTTGATTACAGCGTGAATCGCTTCGGCGTTACCTTCTGGATGCCGGATGAAACGGTCAGGCTGTACGGCACGCTGCGCGCTGACGATCTGTTCGAAGCTGATTTCCTGGCCTATCCCCAAACGCTGGAGGGCATCAAAGGGGCCGTGGACAGCAGCGGCTGGGCCGTGGTCAATAATCCCAACCCTGCCGACCGGCTGAACCTGCGCACACAGGCCGCCACCAGCGCCGATTCCTACGGCAAATTCTATAACGGCACGCCGGTGCGCGTGCTGGATACCCGCGGCGATTGGTGCCAGGTGCTAATTGGCAAAGACGGCCTGACCGGCTGGATGGTGCGCAAATACCTGGCCTTTGATACGCGCGCCAGCGCCGTAGAGCCCGCCTTCCCGTGGCTGATGGTGAAAGAAGGCTATGAGGACCAGGACATTCCGGGCTGGGCCGAGCGCACCCGAAAAACGCCCAGCACCATGCCCCAGAGCGTGGATTGGGTCATTATAGGTGTGGCGGACGACCTGTATATCCTGCTCAATCGCACCGACGGCAATCTGATGTACGCGCCCATGGACTACTTCTGGGAAGGAAACGGCTGACGCGGCCGCATCGGCATACGCCTGGGGCCATGAAGGCGCGTTCCGGGCAGGGTCATTGCACGCCGGAACGGTGCAGGCCTGGCTGGGTGTCGAAACTTTATATTAGTAAGGAAGAAAAAGTATGAAAAAGGTTTGTTTTGCAATGCTGCTGGTATTCGGGCTGATCTGCGCCGCCCATGCCGAGGACTGGAACAGCCGTGCTGCTCTCTATGAGCCTGTGCTGGATGAATGGGCCGCCGGGCTGGCGGCCGCTCCGGACGCCAGCTTGTCCCGGGAGTCCATTGAGGATGCCCGGCACGCTGTTTGGTATTCCACCGGCCGTGATCCGCTGGAGGTGATCGGCTATACCTATCTGGATATGGACGGCGACGGGAGCCCGGAGCTGGTGATCGGCTCCGTGGAAGGCGGCCAGGCGCTGGGCACCGATATTTTTGAAATATTGACGATAGCCGACGGAAAGCCCGTTACCGTACTGCGGGGCTGGGAGCGCTTCCGGGTCACCCTGACCTATGATTATAATACCAATCAATATGGATATTGCGCCGAGGGCTCCTCCGGCGCGTCCAATACGGTCTATGAATACAGCCAGTGCGGCTGGAAAAACGCGCAGGTTCTGGAAAGCAATTATGATTTTGACAAAAATAAACAGGTTTGGACGCTGGACGGCGCCGAAATCCCCGAAAGCCAGGCCGAAGCGCTGATCGGGGAATGGCAAAAAAACAGGTTTGATTGCAGCCTGCCCTCCTTTATGGAACGGGAGGAAAGGCGGGAGCGGCTTGGCTTTTCAGACGCCCAGACGCCCGGCGCTGAAGGGGCGTTCTGCCGCTCCTTCCGTGTGACGGAGGACGGCCCTGTGCTGGATGTTGTGATTACCGATACCGGCAGGCGCAATCCCGCGGAAGCACGGCATGAAAATATCCTGCGCGTTACGGTTTCGGTCAGGGAGCTGGGCAGACGCAGGCATTCGAATATGACAGCGCCGAGCATCCGGCCAATGATCCGCTGGGCGCCCTGGCCTGGCTGGAGGATATGAATTTTGATGGCTATCGGGATCTGGTGCTGTGCACCGCCCGGGGCGCGGCCAATGAATACAGCGTTTTTTGCCTGTGGGATCCGGTGGCCGGGCGGTTTGGCGAAATCGTTCCCCAGGACGCCTTCGATTTGGAAACCGAGCGCGCTTCGGGCCAAACCACGCCGCTGGAGCTGGTCAATCATTCCCTGCAAAGGCGTGATGCCGGATTCGGCTATATCATCTCCCGCGAGCAGGATGGGGCTGCCAATTTTACCCAGCTTGTATACAGCTGGGAAGGAAATGGCCGTGTGCCGACGCTTATTCACGTACATGACCTGTCCAGCGTTACGGGGTCGCTCGTTCGGGATCGGGCGTTTATCTTTTTCTCCCAGGGCGACAAGGTGTGGGATCACGTTTATCCTGCGGAATGGTATTACGGCGCCACCGAACCCTTCCGGGCGTTCGGGGCGGCAGCGGATTCCCTAATAAAAAATGTGAAAGAAGAAAATTATGAACAAGCATATAAAGTTCTTAGCAAAACAACAGTGTTAGAATCAGTATGTGGAAGAATTTGTCCTCATATGAGCCAATGTAGAGGAAAGTGTGTGAGAGGAATAAAGTCTGAACCAGTGCAAATAGGTGAGTTAGAAGCTTTTATTGGAGATATGGCTGTAAAAAATAATTATGAAATGGATGATGGCATTACAAAAAAAATTAATAAAAAAGTTGCAGTAATAGGAAGTGGACCTGCTGGTTTAACATGTAGTGCTTTTTTAGCTAGGAATGGATTTAGCGTAACGATTTTTGAAAAAATGGACAAGCTTGGAGGTTTATTAAGACATGGG
>JAFUGB010000001.1 GCA_017469605.1 Clostridia bacterium | reverse complement strand
TTTACAGCCAGCCGAAGGGCGGGGTCCACGGGGTCCGTGCGGTCAATGTTCAGGCTGATTTTTTTGCCCACCATCATTTCGGTGAGCTGGCTTTCACTGGTTTCCGGTGTGTTTACCGTGGCGATGTGCTCGCCCCGCCGCAATATGGACACCCGGTCGCTGACCTCCAGCACCTCGTGGAGCTTGTGGGTAATGATGATGATGGACTTGCCGTCCGCCCGCATACGCTTGAGCACGGCAAACAACCGGTCGATCTCCTGGGGAGTCAGCACGGCGGTGGGCTCGTCCAGGATCAAGATATCGGCGCCGCGGTAGAGGACTTTAATGATCTCCACCGTCTGTTTTTCGGATACCGACATATCGTATATCTTTTTCTGGGGATCAATATGGAAACCGTATTTCCCGGCGATCTCGCTGACCTGGGCGTTGACCTCCTTCAGGTTATAGCGGCCCTCGTCCTTGACGCCCAGCACGATATTTTCGGCGGCGGTGAACAGGTCCACCAGCTTGAAATGCTGGTGGATCATGCCAATTTTATGGTCGAAGGCGTCCTTGGGGGAACGGATGACCACTTCCTGACCGTCCATATAGATATGGCCCTCGTCCGGAAAATAAATCCCGGCAATCATGTTCATCAGTGTGGTTTTGCCGCACCCGTTTTCGCCCAGGATGGCCAGGATCTCGCCCCGGTACACATCCAGGTCCACCCGGTTGTTGGCCAATACGCTGCCAAAGCGCTTGGTGATGCCCCGCATCTGAAGAGCAAGCTGTTTTTCCACAGTCGATCCTCCGGTTTCATTGGCGTTGATTTTGTGAGCGCTAAAATCCTGCCGGAGCGGGGATCCCTCTGGCAGGGTTTTAACCCTCAGGAAGTGATGGAAAAAAACGTCGCCGGACTGCCGTCTTTGCGGAAAACGGCAGTCCGGCCGATGTATGGCGAAACGTTATTAGCCGAAGTTGGTGTTCAGCAGCTCGATGCCGTCGATCTGAACATCAAAGTACGGAGCGGAGCGGAACTCGGACTCATGGAAGTAACCGTCGGCAACCACTTCGGTATCGGGAGTGAAGGCGTCGTCGGTATCAACATCGGCAATGTAGGAGGTCAGGGCTTCGCCGCCAACGGTGATGAAGCCTTCGGTGGCAGTGTCGAACACCTTGCGGGTGCCGGCTTCAAACTCGGCCTTGGCAGCCTCGATGGCTTCTACGGTGCCCTCGGCGGCAACGGCGGCGTTCACGTCGGTCAGCACCACGGAGCCGGTGGCGATGGTGCCGGTCCAGTCGGTGGCGATGGCTTCGCCGGCGATCTTCTGGTTCACGATGTACTCAAAGTAGGGAGCCCAGTTGATGCGGGAGGACACGATGAAGGTGTTGGGGCAGCTGACGATGGTGGAGCCGTTGTAGGAAACGTCGGGGATGCCGGCGTTCTCGCAGGCGGTGGGCGCGCCCATGGAGTCGGCGTGCTGGCTGATCAGGTCAGCACCGGCGGCGATCAGGGCCTCAGCGGCAGCCTTTTCTTCCTTCTCATCGTACCAGGAACCGGTGAACTGCACCTTCATCTGCACGTCGGGGCAAACGCTCTTGGCGCCCAGGTAGAAGCTGGTGTAGCCGGACAGCACTTCGGCATAGGTGAAAGCGCCAACATAGCCCATCATGGGCACTTCGCCCTTCAGGTTGCCGGCGGCCTTGATCTCGTTGAGCTTCATACCGGCGGCGATACCGGCCAGGTAGCGGCCTTCATAGATGGCGGCGAAGGCGTTGTGGAAGTTGGCCAGGCCCGCGGTATGGGCGGTGGTGCCGGTGGCATGGCAGAATTCCACTTCGGGATGCTGCTGGGCAGCTTCCATCAGGTAGCTTTCATGGCCGAAGCTGTCGGCAAAGATGATATTGCAGCCTTCATCCACCAGGTCCAGAGCGGTCTCGGTGCAGGCGGCGGACTCGTCGATGTTGCGGATGATGATCACCTGGTCGTCGGTCAGGCCCAGGGCTTCCTTGGCTTCGTTGACGCCGTTGATGAAGTTCAGGTCATAGGTGGAATCCTCGTCGTGCAGCAGGATGACACCCAGTTTAATGCTTTCTTTGGCAACGGGTTCGGCCACGGCGGCCACGCAGCCCAGGCACAGGGCCAGAGTCAGCAGCAGAGCGATGAGCTTTTTCATTCTTCTTCTCCTCCGTTAGTCCCATTTACATGTTACAATGCGTTATTCTGAAAAAACACGAACGTTTGATCAAAATAACATGAGTATTATACGGGAAAATCCGAACAAAAGCAACCCTTTTCAATCAATTATTTATTAAATAATTGTTTCCAAAGAAGAATATGTACAAAAAAAGACCATCCGCGACAAACGGATGGCCCTACAAAGCAAACTTACTTTTCCAGCGCCTTGTATACGCAGGCCGCCAGGGCGGAACCGATGAAAGGTCCCACGATGAATACCCACAGCGTGCTCAGGGGCTCGGCGTTGCCGCCGATGGCAGCCACCAGGGCGGGGCCAAAGGAACGGGCGGGGTTGACCGAGGTGCCGGTCAGGCCGATGCCCAGAATGTGCACCACCACCAGTGTAAGCCCGATCACCAGACCGGCAAAGGAGCCGTGCTTCTGCTTGCTGCTGGTCACGCCCAGGATGGCGGTGACAAAGATATAGGTGAGCACAATTTCAACCAGCAGGCCGGCCAGGGCACTGCCGTTCACGCCGGACAGGCCGTTGCTGCCAAAGCCGCCGGTCATATCGGTCACATTGCCGGTCTTGAAGATCAGGGCCAGCAGCGCCGCGCCGATCAGCGCGCCCGCGCACTGGGAGATCACGTAACCAATGAAATCCTTTACGCTCAGGTCGCCGCGGATCAGCATGGCCAGCGAAACCGCCGGGTTGATGTGGCAGCCGGAGATGTTGCCGATGGAGTATGCCATGGCAACGATGGTCAGGCCAAAGGCAAACGCCGTCAGGATATAACCGCCGCCGGCGGCAGCGTCGCAGCCCACCAGCATGGCGGTGCCGCAGCCCAGCACCACCAGCGTCATGGTGCCGATACATTCAGCCAGGTACTTTTTCATGGAAAAAGCCTCCTTTCATGTGTTGTGGGGTTATTATAGTACATGTTGGCAAAAAGGTCAAGCTGCGGGGGAGCGTCAGGGCCTGCGCGGCCCGGGAGCGGGTCTTTACGTTGCCGTTTCTCTTTGCGATTGCCGCTTTTACGCCGGAAAACGCAGCCTTCTTTCTTGGGCTTCCAAGAAAGTACGTCCCGTTCGTTTCCTCCCCGCAAATACCGGCTTGTCAGGCACGCACCTCAGTTTCTGAGCGAATGCAGCGGGGCGGGGATGCGGCCGCCCCGGGCGATGAAATCGGCGCAGCTGCAGCCGTTGACAGGCATTACGGGGGCAAAGCCCAGCAGGCCGCCAAATTCCACGCGGTCGCCGGCTTTTTTGCCAATGGCGGGGATGATGCGCACGGCGGTGGTTTTGTTGTTGACCATGCCGATGGCGGCTTCGTCGGCAATGATGCCGCTGATGGTTTCGGCGGCGGTATCGCCGGGCACGGCAATCATGTCCAGGCCTACCGAGCATACGCAGGTCATGGCCTCCAGCTTTTCCAGCGTCAGCGCGCCTGCCTGGGCAGCTTCGATCATGCCAATGTCCTCGCTGACCGGGATAAAGGCGCCGCTCAGGCCGCCCACGTGGTTGCTGGCCATGACGCCGCCTTTTTTCACGGCGTCGTTCAGCAGCGCCAGGGCTGCTGTGGTGCCGGGGGCCCCGGCCGTTTCCAGGCCCATTTCGGTAAGAATATGGGCCACCGAGTCGCCCCGGGCCGGAGTGGGCGCCAGGGACAGGTCCACAATGCCGAAGGGAATGCCCAGCCGCTGACTGGCTTCCCGGGCCACCAGCTGGCCCACGCGGGTGATTTTGAAGGCCGTGCGCTTGATGGTTTCGGCTACCACGTCAAAGGGCGCGTCCTTTACCTCTTCCAGCGCCGTCTTTACCACGCCGGGACCGGAAACGCCCACATTGATGGCGCATTCAGGCTCGCCCACGCCGCAGAAGGCGCCCGCCATGAAGGGATTATCCTCCACGGCGTTGGAGAACACCACCAGCTTTGCGCAGCCGATGGAGCCCTGCTCCCGCGTGAGATACGCCGTCTGTTTTACAGTATGCCCCATTAAGCTGACCGCATCCATATTGATGCCGGCCTTTGTGGAAGCGACA
>JAFUGB010000082.1 GCA_017469605.1 Clostridia bacterium | reverse complement strand
GCCCACGACACAGACCTTCTTGCCGGCATGGATCGGGGTCAGGTAATCCTCACGCCAGGCCTTCATCAGGTTGTTGCGGGTGAGGAATTCATTGGCGGAGAAGACGCCGCAAAGGTTCTCTCCGGGGATGTTCATGAATTTGGGCAGGCCGGCGCCCGAGCCGATGAACACGGCCTCATAACCAGCCTCCCGCATCAGCTCGTCCACCGTGATGGTGCGGCCCACCACGGTATTGGTCTCAATCTTCACGCCCAGCGCCTGCAGGGTATCGATTTCCCGCCGAACGATGGCCTTGGGCAGGCGGAATTCCGGAATACCGTAAACCAGCACGCCGCCCGCGCAATGCAGCGCTTCAAATACCGTAACCTCATATCCCTTGCGGGCCAAATCGCCAGCGCAGGCCAAACCGGAAGGCCCGCTGCCCACCACCGCCACGCGGTGGCCGTTCCTTGCGGGCCTGGCGGGGGGCTCGGCATCCTGGGCGTTATGGGTATCGGCGGCAAAGCGCTCCAGGCGGCCAATGGCCACCGGCTCGCCCCGGATTCCCCGGACGCAATGCTTTTCGCACTGGTTTTCCTGGGGACATACCCGGCCGCATACGGAGGGCAGGGCGTTGGTTTGGGCGATCTCCCGATAGGCGCCTTCCAGATCGCCCTTCACGATCAAATGAATAAAATCGGGGATATGCACCTGCACCGGGCAGCCGCTGACGCAGGGCTTGTTTTTGCAGTTCAGGCAGCGCTGCGCTTCCTCCTGGGCCATTTGGAGCGTATAGCCCTGGGCCACCTCATTGAAATTATGAACGCGCTCGCAGGCAGCCTGGGTGGGCATAGCAAGCTTTTTCTGGCTCATATTGGGCATGATCAGCGCACCTCCCGAAACAGATTGCAGGCTTTCTCGCGGGCCTGGCGTTCAAAATCACGATAGGCCGAGCTGCGGGCCATGGCCTCGTCAAAATCGATTTCATGGCCGTCAAAGTCCGGGCCGTCCACACAGGCAAAGCGCATTTTGCCGCCCACCGTCAAGCGGCAGCAGCCGCACATGCCGGTGCCGTCGATCATGATGGGATTCATGCTGGCAACGGTTTTCACATGGAATTCCGCGGTCAGTTTGCAAACAAACTTCATCATGATCAGGGGGCCAATGGTAATGACCTCGTCATATTGCTCGCCGGCCTCCAAAAGCTTTCGCAGCGCGTCGGTCACCAGGCCCTTTTCGCCAAAGGTGCCATCGTCGCTCATGCGGCAGAAGCGATGGGAAACGGCTTCAAACTCCTTTTCCAGGATCACCAGATCCCGGGAACGGAAGCCCACAATGGAATGCACCTGGCAGCCCTGCGCATGCAGCTTTTTGGCCACGGGATACGCAATGGCGCAGCCCACGCCGCCGCCCACCACAGCCACCTTTTTCAGCCCTTCGGTTTCGGTGGGGCGGCCCAGGGGACCCACAAAATCATGCAGCATATCCCCGGCGTTCAGGTGATTGAGCTTTTCGGTGGTCCCGCCCACAATTTGGAAGATGATGGTAACCGTTCCTTTTTCCCGGTCAAAATCGGACACTGTCAGCGGGATGCGCTCGCCTTCCTCGCTGACCCGCAGGATCACAAACTGGCCGGGCTCGGACTTTTTAGCCACCAGGGGCGCGTCGATCACCATGCGGGTCACAGTGGGATTGAGCGGTGTTTTTTCCAAAATTCTATTCATAGATCCTTCTCCTTGCGGTCACTCCGCGTTCCAGTGCATCCGGTGCTGCAAACGTCCATAAAAGTCGGCGTCCTGGGTACGCACCAGCATAACCGGCGGCATGGGTTCGCTGATTTCCAAGCTGCCCTCCAGCGGCAGCAGCAGCTTCTGCGATCCGTCAGCCGTCAGGTCGGGCCATTCGTCCTTGCCCTCCCGGTCAGCCATCCGCCAGGAGATGCCCACCCGATCATGGGCCGATACCACGATGGGCACGGCAGAGAGCGACTGGGCGCAGATGGGCGTCAGCGCAAGCAATTCCATTTCCGGCATCAGCACCGGTCCGCCCGCCGAAAGATTATAGGCTGTGGACCCCGATGGCGTGCACACGATCAGCCCGTCCCCCCGATACCGGAGCGCCAGGCTGCCGTTGACCTGCACGCTGATCTGCAATGTATGCACGCAGGCGCCCCGGTGGAACAGCAGTTCGTTCAGCGCGGTGACCCCGCGTCCATCCATCAGCGTACCGCCAATCTGCGTGCGGTATTCCAGGTGGAACTCACTCTGAAGGATTTTTTCCAGCGCGGGCAGCGCGTCGGCCTTATCGCAATCGCTCAGGTATCCCAAATGGCCGCAGTTGACGACCCAGAAGGGCTTGTTTACCGTATGCAGCGCGCGCACGGCCCGCAGCATGGTGCCGTCCCCGCCCAGCACGATGACGATATTGGCGTCCTCAGGCTTTTCGGCCACCTGGTTTCCCAGCTTTTCAGCCAGCATACCGGCCAACGCCTGCGCCTCCGCCGAGGTGGGATTGGGATAGAGCCAGAATTGCATCCGCCGTTTCTCTCCTTAATCAATATAGCGTTTCCATCATATAAAAAAAATTCCTGTTCGTCAATGATTTGGACATTTTGATGCATAAAAAAAACGGCTTGCCCTTTAAAAAGAGCAAGACGTTTTTTGGGGCAAAGCCTATTTTTCCGTCCCCCGCTGCGCGAAGGAATTATCCACCAGCGCTTCAAATTCCACCCGGCTTTCCAGTTCACCGGCGCTTTCCATAACGGTTTCCAGCATTTCCAGCGCTTCCTGCTTCATGACGGGCGTACGGTTCCAGGCTTCAATGCCGCGGTAACGGGCCACCACGCGGGTCATGACCTCAAGCGACGTATCGGGGAAGGCCGACAGGATGGCCTGGGCAACCTCCTCGTCCGTGTGCTCATATACCCACTGCTGTCCCCGGGCCACCGCGTTGGTAAAGCGCTGAACGATATCGGCCCCATCGCGCAGGAAGCTCTGTTTGGCAAAGTAAGCGGTGTACGGGATCTCGCCGCTCTCCTCACCGATGGAGGTAAGCACCACGCACTGGCCTGCCAGCTCAGCTTCGGTGGCCGTGGGCTCAAACAGCGCCACATAATCAGCGTCGCCGCCGATAAACGCCCCGGCCATCATATTAAACTGCACCGAGGTATCCACGTCGGCATCCTCATGGGGGATCACGCCGTGCTGCTTCATTACGTATTCCAGCGTCATTTCAGGCATGCCGCCCTTGCGGCCGCCGATAATATGCTTGCCCCGCAGGTTTTCCCAAGAAAACGTCTCTTTTTCCCTGCCCACCAGGAAGGAGCCGTCCCGGCAGGTCAGCTGGGCGAATACCTGGGGCGCGTCGTCATGGCCCTCCAGCAGCACATAGATGCAGGCTTCCGGCCCGGCCAGGCCGATATCGACCTCCCCGGTGAGCACCGAGGTCATCACCTTATCGGCGCCGCCGCCGTTGATCAGATCAACGGCCAGCCCTTCCTCCTCAAAAAAGCCCAGCGCCAAAGCGGCATACTGCGGCGCATAGAACACCGAGTGCGTCACCTCGCTGACACGCACGCGGGTCAGCTCCTCCCCCACCGCGCCGGGCAGCATACCCATCAGCAGCAGGATCAGCAATACGGCAGTGATTTTCTTCATGCGGATACCCCCAAATGTTTTTTGAGCGCCTTTTCCAGCAGCAGCACGCCCTGGTACATGCCTGCCGCCGCAATCAGCAGAAGGATAACGGTGGCCATCACCAGATCCATTTTGAATACCTGCGAGCCATACACGATCAGATAGCCCAAGCCCGCCCGGGATACCAGGAATTCGCCCATGATCACGCCCACCCAGGAAAGGCCCACATTGACCTTGAGGGCGTTGACAAAGGTGGCGGCGTTGGCCGGGATCACCAGCTTCGTCAGCGTTTGCAGCCGACTGGCGCCCAGGGTTTTCATCAGGTTGATCTTGCCCGGGTCCACAGCGCTGAATCCGTTCAGCACCTCCAGAATGGTAACGATCAGCGAAATGGCCAGCGTCATGGCGATGATGGCCCCCGGGCCCGCGCCCATCCAAACGATGAAAATGGGGCCCAGCGCTGTTTTGGGCAGCGAGTTGAGCACCACCAAATAGGGGTCCAGCACGCGCCGCAGCGCCGGAAACCACCAGAGCAGCACGGCAATCAGCGTGCCCGCCACGGTACCCAGGGTGAATCCCGCCACCGTTTCAATACAGGATACGCCCAAATGTCGGAAAAGATCACCGGAAGCGTACAGATTGCGGAAGGTTTTCCAGATCCTGGAAGGGCTGCTGGTGATGAAGGGATCAATCCATTTCAGTCTTGCCGCTGTTTCCCACAGCACGAAGATCAGGACCAGCAGCGCCAGCTGCGCGCACAGCACGGCCCGCCGGGAACGGACGCGGCGCTTCAGGTATTGGGCGCGCTCGGCCGAAAGCATATCAGGCACTGATATCGATCTCCTTCCATATCTGATTAAAATACCGCTGAAACAGCGCGTGGTCCCGACGCTGCATGGGCGAAAGATCATGCAGCTCCGGCTGGTTCACAATGCACTTAAGCGTTCCGGGCCTGGCCGACAGCACAACCACCCGGTCAGACATGCTGACGGCCTCCGAAATATCATGGGTAACCAGGATGGCGGTTTTTCCTTCTTTTTTGATGATGCTGTGGATATCCCCCGCCACACTGAGCCTGGTCTGATAATCCAGGGCCGAAAAGGGCTCATCCAGCAGCAGAATACGCGGGCCGGTGGCCAGGGTGCGGATCAGTGCGCAGCGCTGGCGCATACCGCCAGACAGCTGGGCCGGCACGCAGTCCGAAAACCGCGCAAGGCCGTAGCGTTCCAGCAGCGTGCGGACAAAGCCCTCGTGCTCCGCGTCCCGGCGGCCCTGTATTTCCAGGCCCAGATTGACGTTATCCCAGATGGACCGCCAGGCAAACAGCTGGTCCCGCTGGGGCATGTAGCCGATCTTGGGATTCACGCCGCGGCTGATGGCGCCGTCCACCCATATTTCTCCGCTGCTGGGCGCCTCCAGCCCCGCAACGATGCTGAGCAGCGTGGTTTTACCGCAGCCGCTGGGACCCACAATGCTGATGAATTCTCCTTCTTCAATGGAGAAGGTTATATCCTCAAGCGCGCCGATTTCGCCCTCCGGGGATTGGTAGAGCTTTCGCACGCCTTTCATATCGACGATCAAAACGGGTTCCCTCCTTTCCGTTCTGCGGCATCCTATGCCGCGCCCCGACGGCGGGTGCAAAACAGGAAAGGAGAACATCTTGAACATTTTTTGTTATTTTGTTATACTGGACGGGATGAAACCGACGCGCTGGCGCGTTATATAGACAGAAACATCCCAATGGAGGAATCCGCCATGAAAAAGACACTGACGGCATGGATGCTTGCCCTTTGCCTGGCGCTGGGCATGAGCGCCGCGGCCCAGGCCGAAACCTACGCTCAGGTATACAACACCGACGTGCTGAATATCCGCAGCGGCCCGGGCACCGAATATGCCTGGCTGGGCAGCCTGCCCCGGGATGGCCAGGTGCGCGTAACGGGCGAAAGCGGCAACTGGTACCAGATTGCCACGCTGGATGGCACCGTAACCGGCTATATGAGTAAAAATTTCCTAAAGATAATCAGCTATGACACCAGCGACAATTGGGGCGCCTCCTTTAACGCGCTGCCCGCCGGAAGATATGGCACCGTCACCGGCACCGAAGCGCTGAACGTGCGCACCGGCCCTGGGACCCAATATACCGCGCTGGGCAGCCTGGCCCGGGGAGAATCGGTGATCCTTTCCGGCGAGATCAGCGGCTGGTATCTGATCACCGCGGCCAACAGCGGTTTGACCGGCTATGTGAGCAAAAGCTATATTTCCCGGTCTG
>JAFUGB010000081.1 GCA_017469605.1 Clostridia bacterium | reverse complement strand
CTTATTTTGCCGGGGGATGCTTCTGGTGCATCACACCCTTTTTTACCCGGCTGCCCGGCGTTGGCCAGGTGATCAGCGGCTTTTCGGGCGGCGATGAGCCCAATCCCACCTATGCGGATGTAAAAAGCCAGAAAACCGGCCACCGGGAAACCATCAACGTGACGTATGATCCTGAAAAAGTGGGGTTTGATAAGCTGCTGGCTGTTTTCCTGGCCAACGTGGATCCCTTTGACGGCGGCGGCCAGTATATTGACCGGGGCCGGAGCTATACGCTGGCGGTTTATTATCAGAATGCGGAAGAGCTTGCCGCGGCCCGGGCCCAACTGGCCGCGCTGGAAGCGGAAAAGGCAAGGACGCCCCAGGTGGCGCTGGAGCCCTTCAAAGCCTTTTGGCCCGCGGGGGAAGAGCACCAGTATTTTTACCTGAGGCACCCGGAGGCGTTTGAAAAGGAAATGGAAGAATCGGGCAGGAGGGATAAGCGTGAACTATGATCTGATGGCCCGGCAGGTGCGGGAGTTGGCGGCGGAGGAGCCCTGGTACGTGCCGCTTTTATCCAATGTGTCGGCGCTGATTTATGACGCCCTGCCAGATCTTAATTGGGCCGGGTTTTACCTGATGCGGGACGGCGGGCTGGTGCTGGGCCCCTTCCAGGGAAAGGCGGCCTGCATCCATATCGCGGTGGGCAAGGGCGTTTGCGGCACGGCGGCGGCCCAAAACCGCACCCAGCGGGTGATGGACGTGCACCGGTTCCCGGGGCATATCGCCTGCGACAGCGCCAGCAATGCCGAAATTGTCATCCCCCTGCGCCGGGACGGCCAGGTGTTTGGCGTGCTGGACATTGACAGTCCGCGCCTGGGCCGCTTTACCGAGACTGACCAGGCCGGCCTGGAGCGGGTGGCCCGGGCCATTGAGGAAGGCATTCGCATTGATCTGTGAACCGCTCCGGGGCCGGGCGGAAGAAGCAAGCGGCGGAACAGGCCGGCGGCAAAATTTTCTTCCGCCAATAATTGACAGCGCCCGCCGGGCATCGTATAATAAAAAGGTGATATGCCCGGTAGGCAAGGCTACCGCAGGGATACGGGCTGCTGCCGCGACAGGGTGGAGACACCCCAAGCAGGTATGAGCAGGCAATGTCGAAACAGCAAGGCGTTGCCTAATGCAGCTTCACTGCCCGGCGATGCTGAAGCTTGTACGGTAGCGAATCTTTTTGTATGTTCGCCGTGCCGTCCTTCCGGACAGCGCGGCATATTTTATTGAAAAAAGGAGGACCGTTATGGACAGTGGCACCACCAGCGCAGGCACGGACGTTGGACGAAGAAGCCCCGCGGCATTGTCCGGACGGACCGCCGCAGTATAAACCGCGTTTGTGCCTTCCCTGGCCAAAGATCAACCAAACGAAACGGAGGGAAGGAAAATGTCTGAAATCAACAGCGCCTTTCTGACCACGGTGGAAAAGCTGTGGGAGGAAAAAAAGTATAATACCCTGCGGGATGTGCTCTCCACCATGCAGCCGGCCCAGGTGGCCGATCTGCTTGCCGAGCTGCCCGAAAACGCCCCGGCCATGCTGTTCCGCCTGATGCCCAAGGAGCTGGCGGCGGACACCTTTGTGGAAATGGATTCCGATATGCAGGAGGCCCTGATCAAGAGCTTTTCCGATACCGAGCTCAAGGGCGTGCTGAATGAACTGTACATGGACGATGCCGTGGACCTGGTGGAGGAGATGCCCGCAAACGTTGTGCGCCGCATCCTGGCCCAGGCCGATCCCGAGATGCGCAAGAGCATTAACGAGCTTCTGAAGTATCCCGAGGACAGCGCCGGCAGCATCATGACCACCGAGTTTGTGGCCCTGCTGCCCCACCTGACGGCTTCCGACGCCATCACCTCCATCCGCCGCACCGGCATGGATAAGGAAACGGTCAACACCTGCTATGTCATTGACCAGTACAGGAAGCTGCTGGGCGTGGTTACCCTGCGCACCATCGTTATGGCCCAGGAGGACCAGACCATGGAAGAGCTGATGGAGGAGAATGTGGTTTCCGTCAGCACGCTGGAGGACCAGGAAACCGTGGCCCGCATGTTCAGCGATTATAACCTGAACGTGCTGCCCGTGGTGGACAAGGAAAGCCGCCTGGTGGGTATCGTTACCGTTGCCGCCGCCATCGACGTCATGGAAGAAGAGGCCACCGAGGATATCAGCAAGATGGCCGCTATCACGCCTACCGATAAGCCTTACCTGAAAACCTCTGTTTTTACATTGTATAAAAGCCGCATTCCCTGGCTGCTGCTGCTGATGCTCAGCGCCACCTTCACCGGCATGATCATTACCCACTTTGAAGGCGTGCTCAGCTTCAGCATCGCCCTGACCGCTGCCATTCCCATGCTGATGGACACCGGCGGCAACTGCGGCAGCCAGTCTTCGGTTACCGTGATTCGCGCGCTCTCCCTGGGCGAGCTGCACTTTACCGACCTGCTCAAGGTTTGGTGGAAGGAAATCCGCGTGGCCATGATGTGCGGCGTGACGCTGGCCGCGGCCAACTTTGTTAAATTGATCCTGGTGGAGCGCATATCGCCCATGATCGCCGCCACCATCTGCTTAACGCTCTTGTTCGCTGTGCTGATTGCCAAGTTTGTGGGCTGCACGCTGCCCATCCTGGCTGACAAAATCGGCTTTGACCCGGCAGTCATGGCCAGCCCCTTCATCACCACCATCGTGGACGCCTTATCGCTTTTGATTTTCTGCGGCTTTGCCGGGATGCTGCTTACGGGAGCTGCCGCATGACGGACGAAAGAAGGATCATTTTCCTGGATATTGACGGAACGCTCAGCTGGGACGGCGCGGCGCCCTGCGAGGCCGATATCGCTGCCCTCAGGCGGGCCCGTTCCGCCGGGCATACCGTGCTGATCAATACCGGCCGCTCTTATGGCGTACTGCCCCAGACGTTTATGGGCGTGGATTATCTGGACGGCTACCTGTGCGGCTGCGGTACCACGCTGATCCTGAAGGACAAGGTGGTTTTTGATTCCGCCCTGGATCGGGAACTGCTGCGGGATGTATCGGCCTTCTTCCTGAACCAGCCGGGCCGTTGCTGCCTGTTTGAAGCTTGGCATAACGCCTATTTGATCCAGTGCGATACGCATTTCAACCCCTGGCCCTCGGCACCGCTGGTTCACCGTGCCGATGATTTTGATACGGTATACGCCGACGCCCATATCACCAAGCTGACGGTATACGGAAACATCACCCCGGCCGAATACGACCTGTATCACGGCCGCCTGGTGCCTGTGGTGCAAAGCAGCGGCCAATGGTATGAAGCCATCCTGCCCGGGAACGGCAAGGGAATGGGCATTCGCCGCGCCTGCAAAGCGCTGGGCATTCCGGTGGAAAACAGCATTGCCGTGGGCGACAGCGATAACGATTTGGATATGTTTGCCGCCGCCGGCGTGGCTGTGGCCATGGAAGAGGCCAGTGCTTCAGCCATGGCGGCCGCCCGTTACAGGACGGGCCGCTGCGGCCATGGCGGCGTGGCCCGGGCGGTGGAAACGCTGGTGTTCGGAGAAGGAACACTGGATTTAATACGTAATCGCGCCTGAAGCGCTTTTGCCGCCAAGCGAGTTCCCGGGCATCAGGAAAGCAGGGCGCGCTTACTCATCGCTCGGTGGATGGAGATTCGCGCGACTGGATGGTTGATAACAGAGAAAAATAACGTTCATCCTCTACAAACAGAGCGTCCGTCCTTTAGGCGTGATTTGGCAGAATATGAACATAAGGCCCCCTTGCCGCGCGGAGCGTGTGGCTTCGAGGGACTTTTTTTGTATGATGATAAAAAGAACTTGAAAAAAATCTAATTTATGCCATAATGAAAGCAAAGTGTGACGGGGTCGGCCGCGCTTGAACGCAGGAGGAAACCGGAGATGTTTGGGAAAAAGTTTGAACTGAATGAAAATACGCTGTCCATTGTGGAGGAAATTGGCGAGCACATGCCCGGCGGGTTTTTTATATACAAATCCCGGGACGACAGGCTGCTTTATGCCAACCGGGCAGTGATCGACATCTTCGGCTGCAGGGATTTGGAGGATTTTAAGCAGCTGACCGGCTTTACCTTCCGGGGCATGCTCCATCCCGATGATTACGCTTTGGTAGCGCAGAGCATTGATGAGCAGATCGGATCCAGCAACGATAAGCTGGACTATGTGGAATACCGCATCATTCGCCGGGACGGCGCGGTGCGCTGGGTGGATGATTACGGCCATTATACGGAAACCGCGGCTTACGGCGGGATTTACTACGTGTTCATTTCGGATATCACCGATAAGCGCCAGCGCATGGAATCTGACTTGGCGGTGCGCCAGGCGGTGATTGAAGCGCT
>JAFUGB010000080.1 GCA_017469605.1 Clostridia bacterium | reverse complement strand
GGCCACATTCCGTTTTCAGATCATCAACAAACCCAGCGTCGTGAACCTGGGATGCATGAAGGGGCCGCGGCCCCGTCATTTTTCATCCGCAGGCGACGGCGTGTACGCCGCCGAGGAGAAATTTTGTGTAGCGGAGCTTGCCCACGCGAAACAAATTTTCATTCCCATCAAATTTTACGGCCGTGATGCGAAGCATCACAGTAAAATTTGCAATCCGAAGAAAATGAGGCTTCATTTTCTTCGGGGGCATCGGCTTTGTCGATGCCCAGAAAACGGAATATGCCTTTTGCGGGCACATTCCGTTTTTCATGCCATGCGTCAGCCTTCCTCCGTCAGCGCTATTATGTCGGCCAATGGGAGCCACTGCCCGTCCAGCTGCAGCCGCTGATTCTCCAGATTCATCCTTTGGACGACGCCGGCGAAGGAAAGGTATTGGCCCAGCGGCGGGGAGGATGGGATGCCGTCCGGGCGGGGGACAAAGCACAGAACGGCGACCCGGGGATGGCCCCCGGCGCGCAGGGTTTCATGCAGGCGCAGGAGGGCCGCGTCCAGCCGGTCGCGCTGTTCGTCGCCCAGCTCCATGCGCGGCTCGTAGACCACCTGCTTTTGGGAAATGGCGTCGTCGTAGCCCTTCAGCGCCGCGAAGGGCATAAACTGCTTGGCCCGGTCGCTCCGGGGCATGGGGGCGTGCTTTTTGCTGATGGGGCGGGCCAGGTATAATATATCGTCATATTTGCCCATGGTCATTCCTCCTCGCCCGCGGCATGGCCGCCCACCTGGCTGTTGCGCTCCCGGGCGGTGGCGCCCTCCTCGTAGCTGATGCCCTTCAGGATGGCGTTTTTGCCGAATTTGTCTTTTATTTTGAGCATGGCCCGCTGAATGCGCTCTTCCTTTTCCAGGTCGGCGCGTTCGCGCTCCAACAGGCCCGGATCGGTGAACAGATCCATCTGCCGGGCTTCGGCCCGCTGGGCCTGCTCCCGGGGCAGCACGTTGTTCAGCACCACATAGAAGCGGCGCACGTACAGCGTGGGCGGCACGATGGCGTCATAGATGCGCAGCGCCGCGTTCACGATTTTTTTGTTGGAGCTGGTGCGCTGGGGCGCGCCGCCGGCATCGGTGATACGCAGGGCAGCATGGACGGGCTTGGGTACCCTGCGGCCATACCCGTCGCTTTCGGTTTCGCCATGGAAATCAGCCTGCTGTCGGTCAAAGCCCACGCTGAGCGTTACGCTGTCTGTTACCAGGCCCTTGGCAAACAGATCCAGCGCCAGCTGATCGGCCATTTCATGTACGATGAGACGGCCTTTTTCAAAATCATAGGGGCCGGGCAGCACCTGGCCCACCGATATGGAATTGCTTTCGGGCTTGTAAGCCTTGATATCGGCCATGGTGCAGCTTTCATAGCCCCAGGCGTGGTCGATGAGCAGCTCGGCGTCAATGCCGAACTCCCGGTATAATTCCTCTTCATTTGTCAGGCTTTTGCGGGCCACGTCGCCCATGGTGAGGCAGCCGTGCCTTTGAAGCCTTTGGCTGATGCCCCGTCCCACCCGCCAGAAATCGGTGATGGGCGTATGCTCCCAAAGCAGGCGGCGATACTGCCGCTCGTCCAGGATGGCGATGCGCTCGCCCCAGGGACCCTGCCGGGCATGCTTGGCCATGATATCCAGGGCCACCTTGGCCAGGTACAGGTTGGTGCCGATGCCTGCCGTGGCCGTAATGCCGCTTTCCCGGAGGATATCCTTCAGGATACAGCGCACCAAATCATAGGGCAATTGACGGTACAGGGGCAGGTAGCGGGTCAGGTCGATAAATACCTCGTCGATGCTGTATACATGGATATCCTCGGGAGCGGCATACTTCAGGTATACCTTTTCGTATATCCGGGTGCTGCAGGCCATATACAGCTTCATTCGGGGCGGCGCCACAATGTACTGGATGTCCTCGCCGGTGCGGGCTTTTACCTCCCGGACCTTTTCCTCCACCTCAAACAGCCGGCACCGGCCCGGCAGCCCGTATTTTTTAAGATTCGGGGATACCGCCAGGCAGATGGTCTTTTCGGTGCGGGAGGCGTCGGCCACCACCAGGTTGGCGGTCAGCGGGTCCAGCCCGCGCTCCACGCACTCCACCGAGGCGTAGAAGGATTTAAAATCAATGGCTGCGTAGATGCTGGCATCGGCCACGGCGCTCCCTCCCTTCACAATCATTATAACACCGAACAAATGTTCTTGCAAGCGCTGCCTTTGCCATTGCTTTTTTGCAGGCTTTTGTATTATAATTCAGGTATCAGCGGTAAGAAGGAGAAACGACATGCAGTACAAACAGGATCGCGTGACCGGCCTTCGAGTGGCCTACATTGGCGGCGGCTCCCGGGGCTGGGCCTGGGGGTTCATGACCGATATCGCGCTGGACGCCGGCATGGAGGGCGAGGTGCGGCTGTACGATATTGACCGGGACGCCGCCGAAAAGAACAGGGCCATCGGGGAAAGGATCAGCGCCTGTCCCCAGGCGGTGGCCCACTGGCGCTATACCGTGTCCGACAGCCTGCAAAGCGCGCTGGCCGGCGCGGACTTTGTGATCATTTCCATCCTGCCCGCCACCTTTGACGAAATGGAGAGCGATGTGCATGCCCCGGAAGCGCTGGGCGTGTACCAGAGCGTGGGCGATACCGTGGGGCCGGGCGGGTTCATGCGCGCCCTGCGCACCATTCCCATGTTTGAGGAGATCGCCCTGGCCATCCGGGACTATGCGCCCAAGGCCTGGGTCATCAACTATACCAACCCCATGAGCCTGTGCGTGGCTACGCTGTACCGGGTGTTCCCGGATATCCGCGCCTTCGGCTGCTGCCATGAGGTCTTTGGCACGCAAAAGCTGCTTGCCGCCATGCTGGCCGATCTGGAGGGCATTAAAAATGTGCCCCGGCAGAAAATCAACGTGAACGTGCAGGGGATCAATCATTTTACCTGGTTCAGCAGCGCCAGCTATGAGGGCGGGGATCTGTTCCCGCTGTACCGGGAATTCTGCGACCGCTATTACGAAACCGGCTTCCTCAAGGACAAGGACGACAACTGGATGAACAACTTTTTCGCCTGCTCCCATCGGGTCAAGTTTGACCTGTTCCGCAAGTACGGCAACATCGCCGCGGCGGGGGACAGGCACCTGGCCGAGTTCATGCCGCCCTGGTATCTGAAAAGCCCGGAAACCGCCCGGGAATGGGGCTTTTCGCTGACGCCGGTATCCTGGCGCAAGCAGGATCTGAAGG
The DNA here is from genome assembly GCA_017469605.1 of Clostridia bacterium. Taxonomy (GTDB): domain Bacteria; phylum Bacillota; class Clostridia; order Christensenellales; family Aristaeellaceae; genus SFMI01. The sequence goes on along the minus strand of JAFUGB010000080.1, from coordinate 5,582 downwards.
CCCGCCTGGCCCGCCGGGCAAGGCTGCTGGACGGCACCGAGGCGCCGGACTTCCGCGGCAGCGGCGAGGAAGGCCATCTGATGCTGGGGGCGCTGCTGGGCCTGGGGGATATGGTGACCAACGTGAACATCCCCAACCGGGGCCAGATCCCCAATCTGCCTGAGGGCGCCATTGTGGAGACCAACGCCCTGTTCCGCCGGGACGCTATCCAGCCGGTGTACGCCGGGCCTATGGACGGCAATATCCAGGCGCTCACCGCCCGGCATGTGCTGAACCAGAAAAATACCCTGCAGGCCGCCCTGACCTGTGACCGGCAGCTGGCGCTGACCACCTTCCTGAACGATCCCCAGCTGGGCGGCGTTGACTATTCCGACGGTGAAAGGCTGTTTGACCGCATGATCCGCGCCCAGCTTTCCTGGCTGCCCGAGGGGTGGAAAAAGCAGTACCGATAAGGACGGAAAGGAGAGAAAAATGGAGCTGTGGGACGCCTGCGACATAAACGGAAAAAAATTGGGGTATGATCTGGTGCGTGGAGAACCCTTGCCCGAGGGCGTGTACCACGTGGTGGCGGAGGTGGCCGTGCGCCATGCCGACGGCAGCGTGCTGCTCACCCAAAGGGACTGGAGCAAGCCCAATTATCCCGGGGACTGGGAATTGGGCGCGGGCGGCAGCGTGCTGAGCGGCGAAGGCTGGCTGGACGGGGCCAGGCGCGAGCTGCTGGAGGAAACCGGCATCCGGGCTGAAGCGCTCACGCCGCTGTTTGTTGTCTCCGGGGAAAAGAGCCACTGCGTGTACGCCGGGTACATCTGCGAATATGACGGCCCCAAGGATGCCATCGTATTGCAGGAGGGCGAAACCATCGGCTATCGCTGGCTTAGCCCGGCGGAGCTGCGGGATTTTGCCCAAAGGCCGGAGTTTGTGGGCAGCCATCGGGTGCGCTGGCATGCCTTTATCCAGGAAGCGGAAGGAAAATAAAGCGCGATGTTCTACTATTATAACCCCGTGCTCATTGTGGCGGCGGTGATCCCGGCCGTTGTGCTGATGGCTTATGTGTACCGGGAGGACAGGCTGGAAAAGGAGCCCTGGCCGCTGCTGCTGTCGCTGCTCATCCAGGGCATCGTGTCCACTTCGCTGGCGGTGTTCACCGAGCGGCTGGGCACCCGGCTGCTGGGCGGAGCGCTGTCCGGCAATACCTGGGCCTACCAGGTGATCTTCAATTTTATCGTGGTGGGGCTTAGCGAGGAGGGCTTTAAATACCTGCTGCTCAAGCGCCGCACCTGGCTGTCCCCGGATTTTAACTGCCAGTTCGACGGCGTGGTGTACGCGGTGTTCGTATCCCTGGGCTTCGCCCTGTGGGAAAACATCGATTATGTGGTGATGTACGGCTTCAGCGCCGCCATGGTGCGGTCGGTCACCGCCGTGCCCGGCCACGCCTGCTTTGGCGTGTTCATGGGCGCGTGGTACGGCCTGGCCCGCCGGTTTGAAAATTACGGGGAAGCGGTGAAAAGCCAGCGCTGCCGGAGGCTGGCCGTTATTTGCCCGGTGCTGCTGCACGGCATGTACGATCTGATCGCCACGGTGGAAAGCAGCCCTTTTTCCGGGGCGTTTGTCGGATTTATCCTGGCGCTGTTCCTGGCGGCGTTTTTGACCATCCGCAGGCTGTCCCGGCAGGACAGGTATATTGGGTAAACGGGACGTGCTCTTTTGAGATCCGTTTTCCGTTGGAACAGGAGAAAAAATATGGCTGACAAAAGATCGTCCTCCCGCCGCAAAAGCATCCGCGTGGCCTATTGCGGCATGGCGGCCGGGCTTTCGGCGGTGCTGATGCTGCTGGGCGGGGTGATCCCGGCGGCCACCTACGCCGTGCCCATGCTGTGCGGCCTGCTGCTGCTTCCGGTGCTGCTGGAATTTGACGCCAGGGCGGCCTGGAGCACCTACGCGGCCGCGGCGCTGATCGTGCTGATGCTGGGCTTTGATAAGGAAGCGGCTTTTTTCTATATTTTTCTGGGCTATTATCCCATTATTAAATGGAAGCTGGACCGCATCCCCTCCAGGCTCAGACGTACGGCGGCCAAGGCGCTGCTGTTTGCGGCGGCCCTGGCGGTCATGTACGGCCTGCTGGCGCTGCTCTTTCCCGTGGCAGCCTTTATGCGGGAATTCCGGGAGATGGGCGGGCTGATGACCGCGGCTTTCGCGGTGCTTTATATTTTGTGCATGCTGGCCTATGACCGGCTGCTGCTGCCCATGGCCATGATCTATATGAACCGCGTCCGTCCCCGCCTCAAATTCCTGAACCGCTGACAGCAAAGGAGGCTTCCGCCATGGCAAAGCGTTCCGGGCCCTATACCCATCAATCCACGCTGGCGGTCTATCTGCTTTTGCGGCTGCTGGTGATCCTTACCGGTGTGCGCGCCGTGCTTCGCGGCGATTATGAATCGCTGTTTTTGTGCGTGCTTACGCTGGTGCTGCTCCTGCTGCCCAGCATTGTGGCCAAGCGGCTGCACATCGTGCTGCCCAATACCCTGGAGATCATCATCCTGCTGTTTATTTTTGCGGCTGAGATCCTGGGCGAGGTCAACAGCTTTTATGTGAACGTGCCCCACTGGGACACCATGCTGCATACCTTCAACGGCTTTGGCTGCGCCGCCATCGGCTTTTCGCTGGTGGATATGCTCAATCGCAGCGAGCGCTTTTCCTTTAAGCTGTCGCCCCTGTACCTGGCCATTGCCGCCTTCTGCTTCAGCATGACGGTGGGCGTATGCTGGGAGTTTCTGGAATACAGCGCCGACCGCCTGCTGCATCTGGACTCGCAAAAAGATACCGTGGTCAGCAGCTTTTCCTCGGTGATGCTGGATGCGACCAAAAGCAATATTCCCGTTCGCGTGGAGGATATCGCCGGCGTGATCATTGTGCACGGCGACGGCACCCAAGAGACGCTGCCGGTGCCGGGCTACCTGGATATCGGGCTTCATGACACCATGAAGGACCTGCTGGTCAACCTGATCGGCGCCGTGGTGTTTTCGGTGATCGGCTATTTCTATGTGAAGCATAAGGGAAGGAATCGCTTTGCTTCCCGGTTTATCCCCCGGGTGGAACGCGATCCCCGGAGCGAGTGAGCGTTGGCGGGAGGATCTTCTATGGAAAAGCGTTTTGCCAGTCTCCGGCAGCTGGACCGTCACGGGAGCGAGCAGATCCGCGTTTATCCCAATCACCAGGCGGACGATTATCCGGCTCACTGGCACATGAAATATGAAATCATCCTGCCTGTGGAGGAAAGCTATTCCGCCGAGGTGGATAACCGTCGGTATGAAATATTGCCGGGGGAGGTGCTGATCATCCCTTCGGGGGTGGTGCATGAGATTTTTGCTCCGGACCAGGGCCTGCGGTATATTATCATGGTGAACCATGAGGTCATTTACGCCACCGAGGGTTTGGGGGGCATGCAGCATCTGTTTTATCCCTGCGTGCATCTGCGGCCGGGACAGGGCATGCCTGAAAACGCGGTGGAATACCTGTGGCAGGCCATTCGCGAGCACGCCGACAAAAACCTCCTGGCGCAGGCTGCTGTGACGGCGTGGGTGCGGCTGTTCCTGATCCATGTGGGCCGGGCGCTGTTCCGGTCCAACGCGGAAAACCAGAGCGAGCACCGCCACCAGATGAACGGGAGCTTTTTGGATATCTACGCCTATATCACCGAGCATTGCAGCGAAAAACTGACGCTGGAAGGCGTGGCGGCCTATTCAGGCTACAGCAAATACCATTTTTCCAGGATTTTCAAGGAACACACCGGCATGAGCTTTTATGATTTCTACCTGCGCCAGCGGCTGCTGCTGTGCCGCCAGCTGCTCAGCGAAATGAGCCTGCCCATCACCGAGGTGGCCAGCCGGTCCGGGTTCGGCTCGCTGGCTACCTTCAACCGGGTGTTCAAGCAGTACGAGGGCGTAACGCCCACACAATACAGGCAGCTGTGGCAGCAGCGCCAGGTGCGCGTTCCCCATGATACGCCGCCCGATGACAAATAACAGTCAGAAATTGATAAAAAATGCTTCGGAAAAACCGGGAAATATGTTCGTGATTGCCATAAATCAGCAAATTTTAATAACAACATGGACAAACAGTCCCGCATTTTTCAAAACGAGAATAGCAATATTTGATTAGTGTTTGCTCTTTTTTGATTAGCGCAGGGCCGGTCAATCCGATAAAATAAAAATAAAGTAGATCGTTTTGTCGTACATGTTTTTAACGACCTTTTTTTGCTTCATCTTTTTTGATTCGCATATCCGCGGAAGGGCGGATTTTGCAATATAAATAATGGAGGGATCTAAGTTGAGAAGCGCAAAAGCAGCGGGCGCTGCCACAACGGTGAAAACGAAGAAGCCCGGCGGGTTTTCCTTCAGCACGTATATGCGCAGGTACGGCACGCTGTATCTGCTGTTGCTGCTGCCCATCGTATTCTTCGTTGTTTTCCGCTATACGCCCATGGCCTATATCCTGATGGCCTTCAAAAAGAACAATATCATCAAGCCCCCGTGGCAGGTGGACTGGGCCAAAAACAACGGCTTTGAATGGTTCATCAAGGCATTTAAGGACCAGCAGTTCATCCGTGCCCTGGGCAATACCATTAAGCTGAACCTGCTGGACCTGGTCTGCGGCTTCCCGGCGCCCATCATCATGGCGCTGCTGCTGAATGAGCTGGCCTTCAAGCGTTTCAAGAAGGTGACCCAGACCATCCTGTACCTGCCGCATTTCCTGAGCTGGATCATCATCTCCGGCCTGGCCCTGCGCCTGCTGGCCGATAACGATGGCCTGATCAACATCCTGTACACGCAGATGCGCGGCGACCCCAACGCCGTATTGCCCTTCCTGAGCAAAACCAACTGGTGGGTAGGGTCTTATATCGCCCTGGGCATCTGGAAGGAGGCAGGCTGGGGCACCATCATTTACCTGGCCGCCCTCACCGGCATCAGCCCGGAGCTTTATGAGGCTGCCGCCGTGGACGGCGCCGGACGCTTCCGCCGCATGTGGCATGTTACGCTGCCCGGACTGCGCCCCACCATCATCGTGCTTTTGATCATGCGCCTGGGCAGCATCCTGGGCAGTGAGTTTGACCGTCCGCTGGCTTTGTCCAATAAGCTGGTGACCAACGCGTCCACGGTGATTTCCATTTACGTGTACCAGAAGGGTATCCAGGGCGGCCAGTACAGCCTGACCACCGCCGTGGGCTTGTTCCAGTCCGTGGTGGGCGTGCTGTTCCTCCTGGGCGCCAATACCCTGGCCAAGCGCTTTGGCGAGCGCGGCATCATGTAAGGGGGAGGGGTAAGCGTGATTAAATCAAAATCCACAAAAGCGGGCGATATCGTCATTGTCGTCATTTGCCTGCTGCTGATCTTTATCTGCCTGGTGCCCATGCTGAACGTGCTGGCCCGGTCGCTGTCCTCTTCCAATTACCTGATCCGCAATGAGGTCATCCTCTGGCCCAAGGGCTGGAATATTGACGCCTATAAAACGGTACTCAGCAACGCCAAATACGTGCACTCCCTGTGGTATACCGCCCTGCTGACGGTGTTCTGCACCATCCTGAG
>JAFUGB010000079.1 GCA_017469605.1 Clostridia bacterium | reverse complement strand
CTATGTCTTCCTGCTTGATGTGCTTATTGTATACAACATACAGGTTATCTTCAAAAAGCAGCGTCTTTTCAAAGATATCTTCCTCTTCAAAATCTCCAATCACAAAGCAGAGATCAATCAGCCCTTTCCTTAATTTTTCCAACACGACGTCGCTGTCCTGTATGAATAGATCCACGTCGATTTTTGGATATTTTTGCGCAAACAGGCTCAGCATTTCCGGAAGGCGATAGCATGTAAAGGTGCTGGGAGAGCCGATCCGGATCATCTCTTCTTTTCTGGATGTGTATTCAAGAAGCTCCCGTTTGAGATCCAGCATGAAATTGACCATGAGCACCGCTTTTTGGTATACGATTTCGCCTTCCTCCGTAAACATACTGCCATTTTTATTCCGAAGCAGCAGGCTGATGCCCAACTCGGATTCTATGGAGCGGATGTGCCTGCTGAGCGCGGGCTGCGACATATAAAAACGGCTTGCCGTCTTGGTTATACTGCCGGTTTCATGCAATACCTCAATGATTTCCCAATCCAAGCTTTGCATAATGTCCTCCCAAAGCATGCTGTATAGTCAACAGCACAGGAATGCAACAGTGAATCAAATAATGCGGAACAATAGCTTATGCTTAAGAATATAATTTATATTATTTTATCATAAATACACGAAATATGCAACAAAAATCGGGAAAACACATCAAAACACATCAAAAACGTCTTCTGACCTTCTTTGGGTCATATCTCTTAACGACACAGAAAAAGATAAAAGATAAAAACTTTTTTCGCAACGGTATTGACAACGATTTGTTGTATTTGGTAGAATATAAAACAGAATAGGCGAGCAATCGAACACAGTATATTGAGTGTGTTGTTTTGCTGCCGAAATTGTAAAGGAGATCATAGCATGAAAAAATTCCTTGCACTGCTGCTGGTTGCCGTCATGATGCTGCCCGTGGTTTCCGCGCTGGCTGCCACCGAGTATGACGTGACCGAGCCCATCACCATTGAGTGGTGGCACGCCCATGAGAGCCAGTTTGACGAGCAGATCGCCTACATGGTGGAGAAGTTCAACAGCGAAAACGGCATGGGCATCACCGTTGTTCCCAAGTATATGGGCAGCTACACCGAAATCGATACGGCCTTCCGCGCGGCCGACGCCGCCGATTCCGTACCCGCCCTGGTGTGCTGCAACACCTCCTATCCCGCTTCCTACGGCGCGGCCGGCCTGTGCGAAGTGCTGGATCCCTACATCGACGCATATGAGTACGACGTGGAGGACTTTGGCGAGGGCCTGCTGGCTTCCACCAGCTATGACGATGAGCAGATCGCCCTGCCCTACCTGATTTCCACCCAGTGCCTGTATTACAATAAGACCGCCGCTGACGCCGAAGGCATCGAAATGCCCAAGACCTTCGACGATATCGAAGCCTTCCTGGAGAAGGCCACCATCTTCAACGCCGATGGCACCACCGCCCGTTACGGCACCGTGTTCGGCGGCTGGGATTACTGGTATCATGAAATGCTGTTCAAGAACAACGGCGTGCAGATCGTGACCGACGAGGGCACCACCGATGTCAACAGCGAACTGAGCATCGCCCTGAATACCAAGATCAAGGAATGGATCGACAAGGGCTACGCCTATTATGCCATCGGCAGCGGCGCTTCCTCCAACATGCGCGATCTGTTCATCGCCGGCGGCGCCTTCTCCGTGTTCCACACCTCTTCCCTGTACACCACCTACGTCAACCGCATCAACGCGCTGGAGGATGAATCCGCCCGCTTTGAGGTTGGCATGGCTTGGCTGCCCGGCGGCAATGACGGCGAATCCTTCAAGAGCGAGGTTGGCGGCGCCGCCATCTTCATCCCCGCCAAGGCCACCCAGGCGCAGAAGAATGCCGCTTGGCAGTTCATGATGTTCATGGCCAGCCCCGAAATCAACCTGTACTGGTCTGACAACACCGGTTACCTGCCCACCCGCGGCAGCGTTGTGGACCTGCCCGAGTATCAGGAATACCTGGCCAAAAAGCCCGCCATGGATCCCATTATCAAGATGGCTTCCTGGATCAACCCCCGCAACCAGAACCCTGCTTACAACAACTGCGGTAACCTGTGGCGTGAAGCCCTGGGCGAAATCTACAACAACGGCGCGCCCATCCAGGAAACGCTGGAGCAGCTGGCCGTGGAAATCCAGGCCGAGCTGGACGCCGTAAAGTAATCTCCGTTGGAGCCTGAATGCAACCGGAGGGGGAGAGGAGGCTTTTCCTCTCCTCCTTTACATTTTTTAAGAGGTTTTTTACCGTGAGTGCTGTCAACATTGATCTGAAGGCAAGGGAAAGAAAGCTGATTTCCCCCGCGCAGCGCGGCGTGGGGCTGGCGCTGATCGTGGCGGGCCTGTTGGTGATCCTGGTGGGCCTGTTTGGCTACCTGGCGGGGGACTGGCAGATCGCGCCGCTATCCTGGATGACCGATCAGGTGTTTATTGCCCGCGAAGTGGCCACCAGCACCGGCACCCGGGTGAACGGCGCTTTTGACATGAATGGCGAGGAAAGCGGCGTCCATGTATATTATGCCGCGCTTTCCGGGGCCGATGAATCCACGCTGAATGTGGAGGAATTTGACATTGGCGAAACCAAAAAGGCGCTCAAGAGCGGGTCGCTGCAATTTCCCGCCACCAAGGAGCGCATGACCGCCGTGATTGCCGAGGACGCGCCGGTTACGCTGGACAACGGGGAAACGGTGACCAAGTCGGTCAAATTCCCCGGCGCAGGCAGCAGCAAATACCGCAGCCTGAAAATGACGGTGGAAGGCCCCTGCACCCTGCGGGTGTATGCCATGTCCTCGCTGGCCGAGCACGCGCGCCGCATGGTGCTGTACAACAGCCTGAACGGCGCCGAGATCGATTCCGCCATGGCCCCGGCGTATTCCCCGGCGGACACGCTTGCGCCCGTCACGCTGCAAATCCCTGCCGCGGGCACCTTTTACCTATCGGTGCGGGGCGACTATCCCATCGCCCCCGTCAGCGCCATCATGAACTATGCCGTCATGATCCTGCTGCTGGGCCTGGTGCTGGTGCTCAACGGCGTCATGCTGCGCATCCAGCGCTGGGAGCGGATGAAGGATCTGTTCTTTGTGGAGCCCGCGCTGCTGCTGTTCCTGCTGTTCGTGTACTATCCGGTGATCGACCTGATCCGCATTTCCTTTACCAACATGTCGGTGCTGACCACCGGCAAGCAGGATTTTGTGGGCTGGGCAAACTTTGAATGGATGTTCAAGGGCGCGGGCAAGCGCTACTTCTGGGAAAGCCTCAAAATCACCGGCATATATATGTTCTGGGAGGTGTTCATCACGCTGGTGGGCGGCATGCTGCTGGCGCTGCTGTTCAACCGCATGACCCGCGCGTTCAATACCATGCGCGCCATCGTGTTCATGCCCAAGTATATCGCCGTATCCACCAGCGCCGTGGTGTTCCAGTGGATCCTGTACAGCACCATCGCCCAGGGCATCGGCCAGAGCGAAGGCATTTTGAACTATGCCCTGTCGCTGTTCGGCATCCAGGGCCCGCACTGGCTGATTGACGCCAATACCGCCCTCTCCGGCATCCTGATCCTGACGGGCTGGCGCGTTGTGGGCTATGCCATGATGATCTACCTGTCCGCCATGAAGGGCATCAGCCAGGACTACTATGAGGCGGCGGCCATCGACGGCGCGGACGGCGTGCAGCGCTTCCGCTTTATTACCGTGCCCCTGCTGGCGCCCACCACGCTGTTCCTGTTTGTGACCACGTTCATCGCCAGTATGAAGGTGTTCCAGTCGGTGGACGTGATGACCGGCGGCGGCCCCGGCACATCCACCAACGTGATGGTGCAGTGGATCTATAACCTGACCTTCCTGGACTTCCATACCGCCCGCGGCGCGGCGGTTTCGCTGGTATTCTTTGTGATATTGCTGGTTTGCACGGCGGCCACCATGCGCTTTTCCAACCGCAATGTCAGTTATGACGCATAAGAAAGGAGGCGTGATCCCATGTTTGCAAGGCTGAAGCTTGATAAGAAGATCGGTGTGATCTGTGAATTGGCGGGTTTCGCGCTTCTGTGCCTGACCCTGGTGCTGATCCCGCTGAAAACGGCAGGTCCGGGCAAGTATTGGCTGCTGCCCGTGGCGGCGCTGCTGGTGCTGCTGCCCATCCCGGCGATGTGGCGGGACGGTATCCGGCAGATGAAGCAAAAGCCCAGGCTGTATACCCATTGGCACCGCATGCGGCAGAGCGGCTTTTTTGACCTGCTGGTGCTGCTCACGGCCATCGCGGTGGTGCTGGCTGCCTGCTGGGGCTTTGGCAATATCACCTATCATGCCACGCTGCATAAATACGCGCCCGGCGCCGATACGCTGGCGCAGGCACGGCAGCTGCCGGATTTTGTGGAGTATAATTTTAAGCAGGACCTGAACCTGATTGCCAAGAGCTACCCCAGCTTTGGCTGGACGGCGCTGGCGCTGCTGGCCATGGTACTGATATGCGGGCTGTATATGCGCTTCATATCCCCCATTGTGCAGGCCGACGAGCAATTGCAGATCGCCCATGGCGTTTACCGGGTGGCAGCCCAGTACGCCGCGGCCATCCTGGTGGTGGTCATTTCGCTGTTCCCCATCTACTGGATGATCATCTCCTCCTTCAAAACCTCGGACGAATTGCTGCGCACCGTGCCCACGCTGTGGCCCAATAAGTTCATCTGGAGCAACTATCCAAACGTCCTGCAGAAGGCGCCCTTCGCCCGTTACCTGGTCAATACGCTGGGCACCACGCTGATCATGATGGCCGGCGAATTAACCATCGGCGTCATGGCGGCCTACGGCTTTTCCAAGGGCGAATTCAAGGGCAAAAACGTGCTGTTTATGCTGGTGCTGGGCGCGTTGATGGTGCCCATCCAGGTAACCTTTGTGCCCATCTACGTCACCATTTCCCGCCTGAACGCCATTGATACCTGGGCGGGCGTGGTGCTGCCCAACATGGTCAGCGCGTACTTCATCTTTATGCTGCGGCAGAACTTCATGGCGGTGGACAACAGCTACATCGAGGCCGGGCGCATTGACGGCATGGGCCGTTTCGGCACCATCATCCACGTGCTGTGCCCCATGTGCAAGCCCACGCTGATTACGGTAAGCATCATCAGCTTTATCAATGGCTGGAACAGCTATTTCTGGCCCAAGATGGTTACCCAGTCCGAGGCCAGCCGCACCATTGCCGTGGGCGTGCAGCGACTCAAGGAAACCTATGCCGGCCAGTATGTATCCAACTATAACGAAATCATGGCGGGCGCCGTGATGGCCATTGTGCCCATCATCTTCCTGTTCCTGATCCTGCAAAAGTACATCATGACCGGCATGAGCAAGGCCGCAATGAAATAAACAGAAAGAAGGAAACCCCTTATGAACGATACCATTCGACTGTCCCAGGAAAATAAACCGCTGATGATCGCCCATCGCGGCATGAGCGGCCTGGAGCTGGAAAATACCGCGTCGGCCTTTGTTGCGGCAGGCCAGCGTAGCCACTTTGGCATTGAAACCGACGTGCACCGCACCGCCGACGGCCAATTCATTATCTTCCATGATGATAATACCAAGCGCGTAGCCGGGGATGAAATGATCGTGGAAAAAACCTGCTACGAAACGCTGCGCGCCATCCGGCTGCAGGACCTGGACGGCAAAAAAGGCCGGGCCGACCTGATCATGCCCAGCCTGCAGGAATACATCCAGATCTGCAAAAAATATGAAAAGCGTGCCGTGCTGGAGCTCAAAAATCATTTTCATCCCGACGATATCGACCGCATCATTGATATCATCCGCCGGGAGGACTACCTGGACCAGGTGATTTTCATTTCCTTTGACCTGCCCAATATGATCTGCCTGCGGGAGCGCCTGCCCCAGCAGCCCGCCCAGTTCCTGATCAGCGAAATCACCGACTGGCTGCTGGATACCCTGCTCAAATACCACCTGGACCTGGATATCCGCTATAACGCCCTGACCCCGGAATACGTGGAGCTGCTTCACGCCAACGGGATCAAGGTAAACGTATGGACGGTAAACGCGCCAGAAGATGCCCAGCGGCTGATGGATATGGGCGTGGACTTCATCACCACCAATATCCTGGAGTAAGCCCGGCAGCATTATCCGCTGAAAGTGAAACTAAGACCTGATGAAAACACAAATTAGACAGGGAAGGGATGCGAACGGGGGCGTTCTCTTTCGGAGCCCGAAAGAGAACCAGAAAGGGCTGCGTTTGTCGCCGTAAAAGCAATTGAGACAAAGAGAAGCAACGACGCCTGCCACCACTTCCGGGCAGCACGGCAAAGCCGTGCATGCTGTGCGCAAAGCGCACAGCGAAAACCCGCTGGACAGACCGGAAAATAAGTAAACTTATTTTTCGGCTGGCCAACGGGTTTTCTCCTGCCCGGAAGCTCTCTTCGCGACATTCAAGCTACAGGCACAAATTGTTTGTTGTTTCTTTTAAGCCGGTTCGCCCGGCGGGATGCAAGGGATGAAATCCCTTGCCGCAGGATCTTAAGGGCCGCGCAGGCCCTTATCGTTCCCCCACCAATTTTCCTATTCCCCACCACCCGCATTAAAATAAGAAACTATTGACAACAAAAGCCATCAATGCTATGGTAAAAGCGTTGATTTTTGTTGTACCAAAGGTGAGAAAGCATGCTGTTCAGCTCCATGATTTTTCTTTGGATCTTCCTGCCCGTTGTGCTGGCGGGGAGCTTTTTGCTGCGCAAACCCAGGTTTGTCAACCCTTTTCTCGTGTTGGCCAGCCTGTTTTTTTATGCCTGGGGCGAGCCGGTAAACGTGCTGCTCATGCTGTTTTCCATCCTGCTCAATTACGGGGCAGGACGGCTGCTGGCAAAATTTGAAAAGAACGATCCCTACGAATTCCGCAGGCTGATTCTGGCGCTGGATATCCTGCTGAATCTGGCGCTGCTGGCCTATTTCAAATACCTGGGCTTGCTGGTGGAGGGCATCAACGCCGTGCTTTCGCTGTTCCGCGGCGGCGCGTTGGCGGTGCCTGCCATCACCCTGCCCATCGGCATTTCCTTTTTCACCTTCCAGGCGCTGTCCTACGTGGTGGACGTATACCGGGGCCGGGCGCAGGCCCAGCGGAAGCTGATCAACGTGGCGCTGTACATTTCCTTCTTTCCCCAGCTTATTGCCGGCCCCATCGTGCGCTACCGGGAAATCAACGAGCAAATCGAAAGCCGGGCCGTCACCTGGGACGGCTTCGCCCTGGGCGCCCGCCGCTTCATCTACGGGCTTTCAAACAAGGAGCTGGTGGCCAACGTGCTGGCACGGGGCGCCGATGCCCTCTATAAGCTGGATGTGCGCAGCGTCACCTGCGGCATGGCCTGGCTCGCAGCGCTGCTGTATACCTTCCAGATCTATTATGATTTT
>JAFUGB010000078.1 GCA_017469605.1 Clostridia bacterium | reverse complement strand
GCGCCATTAGCAGGTTTAAACTCGTGATTGGACTTGGCAGCGGTGCGATACTGGCCTTCGGTGAAGATGTGATCGCAGTACTGGCACTTCTGTACCATCAGGTCGCCCTGGCAATCCTTGGTGGATTTCTCGGCAACAACCCAAGGACCGGGGGTATGGCCGCCACGGCTGGGGATGATTTCCTCAAACTGAGCGCCGCAGCCTTCCTTGTCGCAACGCCAAGTGATGTAACCATCGGTCACGCAAGTGGCTTCCTTGGTTGCCATCTGTACCCAGAAGGACTTGGAATGCTCATGATAGACATCAGCATTCGCCGCCACGGCCAGACACGCCAGCAGAACGACCCGCCGAGCCAGCCCTCAGAGGTTACGGGGTTTCATAGATCTTTCCCTCCATCATTTTCTCATCCGTTCCAAACGATCGCTTGCCGTGAAGCCCTGGTTCACAGTTTGTTCACATTTTTTACGGATGCCCGGACACACACGATATGCATACGCATAGCGCTATCCGGATGGTTATCACACTGCCATTATAGCACAATGACAAAGTTTGTCAATACGCACGCAGCGAAATTTTTTGTTTTTTTTGCTATTCCGCTCAAATATTACAATTTTAAAGCGCAGTTATTATAAATAGAAGAAACGCGCGCTTTTCTTTTGGCTGTGAATGTGATATACTGCAATTGTAAACTTTAAAAACGAAGGAAAAACCCATGAATCTAAACGAACTGAACCCCATGCAGCGCAAAGCGGCGGAGCGCCTGGAGGGCCCGGTGCTTATACTGGCCGGGGCGGGCAGCGGAAAAACAAGGACGCTCACCTACCGGGTGGCCAACCTGCTGGAGCATGGCGTGCCCGCCTGGCGGATCCTGGCGCTGACCTTTACCAACAAGGCGGCGCGGGAAATGCGCGAGCGCATTGAGCGGTTGGCCGGCGCTGATGCCGGGGACGCCTGGATTGGCACATTCCACAGCGTTTGCTGCCGGATCCTGCGGCGAGATATAGAAAAAATCGGATACGAACGCAATTTTACCATCTACGATGAGGATGATCAGCAGCGGGTGATCAAGGGGCTGCTGAAGGAAATGGATATAGATGAAAAGGCGCTGCCGCCCCGATCGGTGTCGGCGGCCATTTCGGATGCCAAAAACCGGCTGATGTCCCCGGACGAGTGGCTGAAAAGCGCCGGGGGGGATTATCGGAACCAGAAAGTCCACGATGTGATGCTTGGCTATGAAAAGCGGCTGCGGGCGGCCAACGCGCTGGATTTTGACGATCTGCTGATGAAGGCGCTGCAGCTGTTTCTGGATCATCCCCCTGTGCTGGAATATTACCAGCAGCGCTTCCAATATGTGCATGTGGATGAATACCAGGATACCAACTATGCCCAGTACCAGTTTGTGCGGCTGCTGACCCGGGAAAGCAGGAACCTTTGCGTGGTGGGCGACGACGACCAGAGCATTTACGGCTGGCGCGGGGCCGATACCCGCAATATCCTGGACTTTGAAAAGGATTACCCCGACGCTTACGTGATCAAGCTGGAGCAGAATTACCGCAGCACGGCCAATATCCTGGACGCGGCCAACCAGATCATTGCCCATAATGCCGGGCGCAAGGAAAAGGAGCTTTGGACCGAGGACGGCGAGGGCGAAAAGATCAGCCTGTATTCGGCGGGGGATGAACGGGAGGAAGCGGCCTGGATCGCCGGGCGCATCGGGCAAATGCGCCGCCAGGGTATGCAGTACGGGCAAATGGCCATTTTGTACCGCATGCACGCGCTGAGCCGCGTGCTGGAGGAAACGCTGATGCGGGCGGGCATTCCCTACCGGGTATACGGCGGCACAAGATTCTATGACCGCCGGGAAATCCGCGATATTCTGGCCTACCTGCGGCTCATAGAGAACCCGGCCGATGATATTTCCCTGGGCCGGATCATCAATGTGCCCAAGCGCGCCATTGGCGACAGCACGGTGGATGCGCTGCAGCAGTTTGCCCGCCGCAATGATATGAGCCTGTATGCCGCTGTGGCCGCCCCGCCCGATACCCTGGGCAGCCGGGCACGGAAAAGCGTGGAAAGCTTTGCCGCCATGATGGCCCAGCTGCTGATCATGAAGGAAATGCTGCCGCTTTCGCAATTTGTGCAAAAGGTGATAGACGACGCGGGGCTGATTGCTCAATACGAAAAAGACCTGAATAATAATGAAGAAAACCAGACAAGAATAGAAAACATACGGGAGTTCATGAGCGCCGTAACGGAGTTTGAACAAAAGAGCGAGGATAAAACGCTGTTCGCCTTCCTGGAGAACGTGGCGCTGGTGACAGAGCTGGATAACCAGGAGAACACGCCCAATTTTGTAACTATGATGACGCTGCATTCGGCCAAGGGATTGGAGTATGACGCGGTGTTCATGAGCGGCATGGAGGAAGGCATTTTCCCCAGCGCCCGGAGCCTGCAGGAGGAGAACCGGCTGGAGGAGGAGCGGCGGCTGTGCTATGTGGGCGTGACCCGGGCCAGGAAGCAGCTGTCCATGAGCTTTGCCCGGCGGCGGATGCTGTTTAATCAGACGCAGTTTAACGCGCCCTCCTGTTTCATTCGGGAAATTCCCAAGCGCCTGGTGCGGGAGGAATGGGGCGGATCGGCGCCCCAGGCGGCAGGCGGATGGGGCAGCTACGGCGGAACGGGCATGCGTGCCCAGCCCAGGCCCCAGTATGGCTTTGGCGATACCGTTCCCCAGCGGAGCACGGGGAAGGCCGCGGTGCGCAATCCGCTGGAAATCCCTGGGGTACAGCGCGGATTTGTGGCTTCCCAGGCGCGAAATATCAATATTCAGCTGTTCAAGGCCGGGGACCATGTGATGCACCGCAAGTTTGGCAAGGGGACGGTGCGCCAGGTGACCGGCAGCGGCGATAACGCCAGGATCAGCATTGTTTTCCCGGTGTTTGGAGAAAAGGTGTTTGCCCTGAGCATTGCACCGATCATAAAGGTGGAGGAGTAAAAAATGGATCAAAAGCTTGGCCGCATGCGCGAACTGGACGCGCTTCTGAATCGGGCGGCACGGGCCTATTACACGCTGGATGAGCCCATCATGGCCGATGCGCAGTACGACAAGCTTTATGACGAGCTGCTGGCGCTGGAAAAGGAAACCGGCGTGATCCTGCCGGATTCGCCTACCCATCGGGTGGGCGGCGAGGTGCTGCCCGAATTCCAAAAGCACAGGCACATTACCCGGCTGTGGAGCATGGATAAGGTGCAGAGCGAGGAGGAGCTGAAAGCCTGGCTGGAGCGCTGCGAAAAGCAGCACACGCAGGAAAACGGTCTGCCAAAATTATACTTTGGTATTGAATATAAATTTGACGGGCTGACGGTCAACCTGACATACGAAAACGGCGTGCTGGTGCAGGCCGCCACCCGGGGCGACGGCGAGGTGGGCGAGGCCATCCTGCCCCAGGCGCGCACCATCCGGGATATTCCCTTGTCCATTCCTTACCAGGGAAGGCTGGAGGTACACGGCGAGTGCATCATGCGCCTGTCCGCCTTGCAGGAATACAACAAAACGGCGGCTGTGCCCTTGAAAAACGCGCGCAACGGCGCGGCGGGCGCGCTGCGCAACCTGGATCCCAGGGTAACGGCCGAGCGCAGGCTCAGTGCGTACTTCTACGATATCGGCACCATTGACGATCCGCCCTACCGCGACCAACAGGGCATGATTGCGTTTATCCGCGCCCAGGGCTTGCCGGTGAGCCCCTATTTTCGCACGGCGCATACCAAGGAGGAAGTGCTCTCGTGCGTTCGGGAGATTGAAAAAGAACGGGAGCAGCTGGACTTTTTGATTGACGGCGCGGTGATCAAAATCCAGGACGAGGCCACGCGGGCGGCCTTTGGCTTTACCGATAAATTTCCCCGCTGGGAGGTGGCCTTCAAATTTGCGGCGGAGGAAAACACCACCACGCTGGAGCGCGTGACCTGGGAACTGGGCCGCACGGGCAAGCTGACGCCCCTGGGGCATGTGGCGGCGGTGGATTTTGCGGGCGTTACCGTGCGCAAAGCCACGCTGAACAATTTTGGCGATATTCAGCGCAAGGGCCTGCGGCTGGGCTGCAAGGTCTGGATACGGCGCAGCAACGACGTGATCCCCGAGATCATGGGCCGGGTGGAGGATGGCGCCCAGGGACAGGAAATCGTAAAGCCCACGGTATGCCCGGCCTGCGGGGCGCCCTTGGCGGAGCGCGGCGCCAACCTGTACTGCGTGAACCGGGCCAGCTGCCGCCCCCAGGCCGTGGCGCGGCTGGCGCACTTTGCCGGCCGGGACGCCATGGATATCACCGGGTTTTCGGAAAAAACGGCGGGCCAGCTGTATGATGTATGCGGCATCCGCGATCCCGCCGATCTGTACCACCTGACCCGGGAACAGCTGCTGGCGCTGGACGGCTTTAAGGAAAAGAAGGCCGATAACCTGCTTTCGGCGCTGGAAAAAAGCCGCCGCTGCGGGCTGGACGCGTTTTTGTTTGCCGTGGGTATTGCCAATATTGGCCGGGGCACGGCCCGGGACATCGCCGGGCATTTCGGCAGCCTGCAAAGGGTAATGGAGGCCGATACCGAGGCGCTGACCGCCATTCCGGACGTGGGGGAGATTGTGGCCCAGAGCGTGGTGGAATTTTTCAGCTTCCCGGAAAACCGGCGCATGATCCAGCGGCTGCTGGCGGCGGGCGTGGCCCCGGCGGAAGCGGCGCGGCCCGATGAAAACGCGCCGCGGCCCCTGGCAGGCAAAACCGTGGTGGTCACCGGCACGCTGCCTTCGCTTAGCCGCAGCGAGGCGGAGGACCTGATCCGCCGCATGGGCGGCACGGCCAGTGGCAGCGTGAGCAGGAAAACCAGCTATGTCCTGGCCGGCGAAAAGGCCGGAAGCAAGCTGGACAAGGCCCATCAGCTGGGCGTTCCGGTGCTGGATGAACGGGCCTTTATGCAAATGATCGGAAAGGAAGCCACATGAACATCGATCAACTTTTGGGCGTGCTGAAGCAAGACTTCCAGTTTATGCAGTGCGTTACCCACTGGCACACCGATCCGGCGCGGCCGGCGCGATACGCGGAATGGCCGGAATGCGTGGACACGCGCCTTCCGCCCATGCTGGACAAGCGCGGCGTGCGCAAGCTCTATACCCACCAGGCGCAGGCCGTGGCCGCTTCGGCCCGGGGCGAGGATATCGTGGTGGTGACGCCCACGGCCAGCGGCAAAACCATGTGCTATAACCTGCCGGTGCTGTCTGCCATCCTGAAAAATCCCAACGCCCGGGCGCTGTACCTGTTTCCCACCAAGGCGCTTTCTGCCGACCAGGTGAGCGAGCTCTATGAGCTGATCCAGCTTTTGGGCGCGGATATCAAAACCTTCACCTATGACGGCGATACGCCGGCGGCGGCCCGTCGGGCCATCCGGCAGGCCGGGCATGTGGTGGTAACCAATCCCGATATGCTGCACAGCGGCATCCTGCCCCATCATACCAAGTGGGTCAAGCTGTTTGAAAATTTGCGGTATATTGTCATTGACGAGATCCATACCTACCGCGGCGTTTTTGGCAGCAATCTGGCCAACGTGCTGCGCAGGCTTCTGCGGCTGTGCGAATTTTACGGCAGCCATCCCCAATTTATCCTGTGCAGCGCAACCATTGCCAATCCCAAGGAGCTGGCGGAAACGCTGATCGGCCGTCCGGTGACCGTGATTGATGACAACGGCGCGCCCATGGGCGAACGGCATGTGATTTTCTATAACCCGCCGGTGGTGAACGAGCAGCTGGGCATCCGCCGCAGCGTGCTGAATGAGACCATGCGCGTGGCGCAAACGCTGCTTTTAAACAATATTTCTTCCATTGTATTTGCCCGGAGCCGGGTGCAGGTGGAGGTGCTCACCAAGCGGCTTAAGGATTTGGTGCGCGATCCGGTGGGCAACAGCGGCCGCGTGCGGGGCTACCGGGGCGGCTATTTGCCCAGTGAACGCCGGGAGATTGAGCAGGGCCTCCGGGCAGGGCGCATCGATACCGTGGTTTCCACCAACGCGCTGGAACTGGGCATCGATATCGGGTCCTTAACGGCCTGCGTGCTGTGCGGCTATCCCGGCACCATTGCCAGCACCTGGCAG
>JAFUGB010000077.1 GCA_017469605.1 Clostridia bacterium | reverse complement strand
TCAATGCCCAGGATCTTGGCGGCTTCTTCCACGCGGGCCTTGATCTGATCCTTGGGAACCTTGCGCAGCTTCAGGCCGAACGCCATGTTGTCAAAAACAGTCATATGGGGATACAGGGCGTAGTTCTGGAACACCATGGCGATATCGCGATCCTTGGGGGCCACGTCGTTCACCAGCTTGTCACCGATGTACAGTTCGCCTTCAGAAATCTCTTCCAGGCCGGCGACCATGCGCAGGGTGGTGGACTTGCCGCAGCCGGAGGGACCGACCAGCACGATAAATTCCTTATCGGCAATCTCCAGGCAGAAGTCGCTTACAGCGGTAACGCCGCCGGAATAGATCTTGTAAATGTGTTTCAGGGACAAGCTTGCCATGTAAAAATCCTCCTTTGCGAATTGCAAATGAATATGCCGTATTGCCGGCTTTTGTATCCTTATTATACGAAAACGGCGTAAAAAAAACCAGTTCTAAACCTCACAAACATTGAGGGCCGCATTTGTGCATTTGTTGTAAGATCAGGATCAGAAAAGCCCACATACGGCAGGAATTGTGCAAATTGACCATAAGATGGGGCTTCTCACGCCGTGCAACGCCCTTTTCATCAAGTTTCCGACAGCTGAAAATAAGTACATATTATGAAAATATGTGGAATACTATTAATAAAATGTAATTTCTATTGCCTTTTATTTGTGTTTTTTGTATAATAAACATCCTGAGGGCAACCTCAAATAATTTTAGGGGGTTTTCTCAATTATGAAGAAAATCGTTTCGATCATCCTGACCGCCATGCTGCTGTTGACCGCTACAGCTTTCGCTGAAAGCGCTGAAGCCCCGGCCCCCAAGCTGGGCCAGGTTGTGTGCTATGTGCACGGCAACGGCTTTGCCGTGGTCACCGCCGTGGTGCAGGGCGAGGAAATCATTCTGGCCAAGATCGACGAATTCCAGTTTATGGGCGACCGTGAAGACGTGGCTGCCGTTGGCGTGCCCGTGAAGGACGGCACCATCAGCCAGACCAACGCCGAAACCGGCGCCGTCACCGTGCTGGGCTCCAAGCGCGTGAACAGCGACCTGTACAGCCTGAACATGCAGCGCGCCGGCTCCAAGGTTCAGATCGCCGCCAACTATGACGCCATCGAGGCGTTTGTGACGGGCAAAACCATCGCCCAGCTGGAAGCCGCCGTTGAGGTGGAAGGCTTTGCCGACGTCGTTTCCGGCGCCACCCTGGCCGACACACCCAACTATGTGAAGGCCATCATTTCCGCCGCCAAGGCCGCTCACGCCCAGTACGCCGGCCCCCGCGCCACCAATACCGGCACCTACACCCTGTGGAACACCACCGGCGAAGACATTGTGGGCATCTACCTGGCCGATCTGAACAGCGGCTGGCAGAGCGTCAACTACGCTTCCGCGCCCCTGCACACCCTGGGTGCCGAGAACGACAACAACCCCTACATCATCACCCGCACCGTGAGCGAGGAAGAAGCCAATACCAGCATGCGCATCTGGGCCGAGACCGAGAGCGGCAAGATCATCGAGTTCCCCGGCGAGTCCGGGCGCGCCGGCCTGTTCATCGAAACGGTCGATATTGAGTTCGCTGATCCCGACACCGTGAGCAGCGCCACCCAGATCCGCTGGGCCGCGCCCTCCATCGATCGGTAATCCTCCCATTGCTTCACCGGGGCTGTCCCAAAGCGCCAGGATCCAAATTGGCGCAAGGGACAGCCCCATATGTTGAAATGCCCTGCACGTTTGTGGCTTGCAGCACAGAACGTATAGGGCATAGTTTTTTTACCTATCATGGTTATTGCTTTCGATATGCGTAAAGGAACGATATCAAACCAGGCGCACCAATCCAAATCGCTGCAACGCTGAGCGTCAAAGCCTCCATATTGCTTATAAAAAAGGTTAGCGACAGATATGCCAGGCCAAGCGGGATTGAAATAATTCCCAATGTTTTATGGGCAATATTCCAAACATCTTCATCTTGAATGGTCCAGGGGAGGCGCAATCCCGTATGCCGATTATATGGCAGTCTGGGAGATATAATACCGCTGAAAATGATCACTGCAGCAACTATCGCTGCAGCAAACATTTCTTCTTTATTCTCTGAAACTCTTATCAATTCGGTCTTGATAAGGATTCCAAATACAGCAATCAGCGCGATGAGCATAATATTGAAGATTGTAATAATTTTGAAGCTCCCTGTTTCCCTTTTGCCGTTAAAGGCAACCGAGAGCAGAGAAAGATTTCGATACAGTATAATCAAACTGCCGATCAGGAGCAGAGACGATAGTGAAATAGCCAAAACTTCATTTCCGAAAGCATGAGAAACAACTATTGCTGCGATCGTCAGCCATAAGATCAGCCCTCGTATCTTCCCGGCTTCAGCATGAAGCCTTTTTTCTTCGGCATACTGCGCAATCTGCTTGTTTGCCTTTTCAAGCTCAGCGGCGATATCTTTGGGATCATCTGGATTATCCAACGCTGTACCGAGAAGGGTATTGACGCTGACGCCGAGCGCATCAGCGAGAGAAATCAATTGGTCCGCATCCGGAACGGAAAGATTATTTTCCCACTTCGATAGTGTCTGACGCACAACGTGAAGCTGTACTGCCAATCCTTCCTGGCTGAGTTTCTGTTCTTTTCTATACTTTTTAATATTTTCTGATAGCATGTCAGCCACCTCCCGCTATCAGCATATCTGCGGTAATGCACGAAAGCAAGCAACGGGTTTTAACATTTCCCAATGGGCCTGATATTCTCAGATATTATCTTTTTTGCCCTGGTCTTTTAAATAGTATCGATGAGAAGCAATGATACAGAGAATCAGCCAGATTGCAATTACTATCGTCATCACAAGGACATTCCATATACCCGGGACAACCAGCGCCAGTACAATCATGACAAATCCGGCAATCACAGAAGCGATACCGCCAAATCGCTGGCTTTTCTGCCAGATATTATCATTGGACATGCTCCATTTCGTTCTCAGGCCAAACAGCGCGTTTCTTCGCATTTTCGGCATAATGTTTCCAAGGACAACAAGCAGCACTCCGACTCCAATGCTCACAAATCTGGTAACATGGTCATAGGAGACCCTCGGCGCAGCTTCCGGGTCATACCTTAACCCCTTCAGCATGAAGTGAAAGCCAAGCAGTGTAAAGAAAATGAGGGTACAGACTCCGGCGATCAAGAGAATCTTTTCATTCGTCTTTTCGCCCTTTTTCCTCTGACCTTTCGCCATCAACAGGAAAAACAGGCCCATCCCTATGGAAAAAAGCGGAAAGATCACATTTTCATATTTGCTGCCTATACGGTCAGCTTCTCCAGCAAAGTTGTAATGTACTGGGATTTTGTCGGGAGATAGGATCAGGAAAACGACTGTTCCAACAATGCAGATCAGCAACACCACATACAGAATCGAATACAGCTTCTTCATCGTTATTCACCTCGCAAATCCTTAAGCCATAACAAAGCTTCATCGAGAACGGAAGCATTCAACTCATAGAAAATATGCTTGCCTTCCCTTTGGTCTCTTATCAAATCCGCTTCTTTCAAAACAGTCAAATGCTTTGAAACGGCAGGAAGGCTCATATCAAAATGCTTTGCGATCTCTCCAGCAGACAAACGGCTCTTTTTCAAAAGGTTTAAGATGGTTCTGCGGGTGGGATCGGCTAAAGCCTTCATTGTGTTTTGAATTCCCATCGTATCACCGCCCATCATTTAACCTTTTGGTTAATTATATACTGATTCACATTAAAAGTCAACGGGGATTATGAAAAGCAGCGGGGATTTCAAATTCTGATTTCGCTGGAGGAACGGCCTATCCCGCATCCCCAAAGTTCAGCATTTCGCCTTCGGGCACGTTGACGTAGGATTGGGGCACATCGCCCACGATGATGCTCTCGGCAATGAGCACCTGCGTATCGGCCGATACCGGGCGGGTGCCGGTGGGCAGCACCAGCTCCACGTTGGCATGCAGCTGGAGATAAATTTTGTGCCGGGTCTGGTTGATGCCGGCGTTTTCAAACTCGGTATGGAAGGATACGTTCACGGCGCCCACCGGCGTGAGCCGCACCCGCACGCGGGGGCCGGCATTGGACAGGAAGGGCACCTTCAGCGCGGCGCCCAGGGGCACGGCAATTTGCCGGGCGGTGTCCTCGGCCAGGGCGTGCTGGGCGCTTTGGGCGATGCCCGCGGCCAGCGTGTTCATCCGCGCGGTATTGGCCTGCAGCATTCTCACGCGCCCGGCACTGTCGGTGCGCACGGTGATCAGCTGCTCGTAGGGCACGCCGTCAGCCACGCTTTCGCGCACGGCGGCGTTCAGCGTATCCACGGCCAGGGCGTAGGCGCTGGCATGCGCGGTGTCCAGGATCACCTGGGACAGGCTTTTCTGCAAAAACAGGTACAGCGCCAGCGCCAGCAGGATCAGGATGAGCGCTGCGCGAAGCAGGCGGCGCACTTTCATTGTTACATCTCCTTCCATTGCCCAAACCGAAACAGGTGTGGTATACTGAATAGGAAGCGCGATTTCCCTTTCATCAGCAACCCGATCCCGGAGGAAAAACACACGATGAGCTCCTTCCTTTTTAAACCCCGGCTGCGCAAGCCGGGATTCCTGCCCGCGGTGGCGGTAAATACCGTGCGCGTGCTGGTCATTGTGCTTCTTATGATGGCGCTGGCGGGCGCGGGCGCCGTGATGGGCATAGCCCGGGCCTATGTGGATACGGCGCCCTCGCTGGACCTGACGCTCATTGACGAGCAGGCCCAGACCTCCTTTATTTATGATGCCAACCGCAGCCTGATCACCGATTACAAGGGCACCGAAAACCGGGTAATGGTGTCCATTGGCAGCGTGCCGGAATACCTGCGTCATGCCTTTGTGGCGGTGGAGGACGCCCGGTTTTATACCCATAACGGCGTGGATGTGAAGCGCATTATCGGCGCGCTGGTCCAGAACTTTATCACCGGCTCCCAGCAGGGCGGCAGCACCATTACCCAGCAGCTGATCAAAAACACCATCCTCTCCAGCGAGCAGAGCTACAAGCGCAAGATCCAGGAAGCCTACCTGGCCATGCAGCTGGAAAACCAGTACACCAAGGACCAAATCCTGGAAAGCTATCTGAACACCATTTACCTGGGCGAAAACTATTACGGCGTGTACACCGCCGCCCAGGGCTACTTTGGCAAGGAGCTGCGGGACCTGACGCTGCGGGAGTGCGCCATGCTGGCGGGCATGTGCACCAACCCCTATTATTACAATCCCCGGCGCAATTTCTATACCCGCCAAAGCGAAACCACCGATTATGCCGCCATCACCAATAACCGTACCGATTATGCCCTGCGCATGATGTACGAAAACCAGTTTATTACCCATGACGAGTACATCGCGGCGCTTTCGCCCGATACCGCCCATGTGCTGGAAAGCGCGGCCGAAAGCGGGCTCTACGATTATGTATATTATGTGGAATACGCCGTCAGCGACGTGGTGCAGACGCTGCTCCGCCTGAACCAGCTGGAAAATACCAGCTACAACAGCAACCTGATGGAAAACGAGCTGCGCACCGGCGGCTACCATGTATACCTCTGCCTGGATACTGAAATCCAGAAAACGGTGGAGGACGTGCTGTACAACTACGGCGATTATCCTGCCCTGCGGGACCCGGAGGACAGCGTTTACCGCGCCCGCAACGCCGACGGCACCTACGACGAAATTGAGCAGCCCCAGGCCGCGGCCGTGGTGCTGGATTACCGCACAGGCGAAATCAAGGCCATCGTGGGCAGCCGCACGGCGCCCACCCGGCGGAAAACGCTGAACCGCGCCAGCGATATGAACATGCCCGTGGGCTCGGCCATCAAGCCGCTTTCGGTGTACGCCCCGGCCATTGAGATCAGCGGCCTGGGCGGCGCGGGCGTGGTATACAATATGCCGCTTCCCATCACCGGATACCTGGACGGAAACCTGAAGGAAACCTGGCCACAAAATTACGGCGGCAGCAGCTACCGGGGCCCCGAAACCATCCGCACCGCCATCATGAAGAGCGATAACACGGCGGCGGCCTACGCGCTGATGAACTACGTGGGCCTGGACAACAGCTATAATTTCCTGCGGCTGCTGGGCGTCAGCGAAAAGCATATCAACAAAACGCCCTTTGGCCTGGCCCTGGGCTCCAGCGGCATATCGCCGGTGGAAATGGCCGTCGCCTACGGCGCGCTGGCCAACAGCGGCGTCTACCAGGAGCCCATCACCTTCCTGGGCATTGCCGACAGCAATGGCAACGTGATCTATGATTCCCACGCCAACCAGCGGCGCTACCAGGCGTTCAGCCCCTCCACCGCCTGGCTCATTGTGGATATCCTCAAGGATACCGTCAAAAGCGGCACGGCCTCCAAGGCCGCCATCAAGGGCCAGACCGTGGCGGGCAAAACCGGCACCAACAGCGACCAGAAGGGCGTGTTCTTTGCCGGCATGACGGGCTGGTACGCGGGCACGGTGTGGATTGGCCACGATAACTATAAGGCGCTTTCCAGCAAAACCACCGGCGGCAACAGCGCCGCCACGCTGTGGAACACGTTTATGAGCCGCATCCACACCGAAAAGAACCTGGCCAATCGCGATATCATTGAAGGCACGCCGGAGGAGTACGGGCTCAAGCGGGTCACCACCTGCGCCGTCAGCGGCCAATTGGCCACCGAGGCCTGCCGCCACGATGTAAACGGCTACGGCGTCGTGACCGACTATTGGCCCATCCATACCGCCCCCACCCATGAGTGCCAGATGCATACGCTGATGAACGTCTGCTCCGAATCGGGCATGCTGGCGGGCAGCGCCTGCCCCCATGTGACCCAGGCCGGCATCATCACCATTCCCGCCGGGCACCCGCTCTATAATTTCATCGGCAGCCAGTATGACAGCGTGCTCAGCCGCTACCTGGGCCGGTATGCCACGCTGCGCATGAGCTCCAGCGTATACCAGAACCAGGCCATCCTGTCCACCCTGACCTGCACGCTGCACAGCTACAGCGCGGGCTATGACGGCTCGGCCCAGGCCGGCACCGATCCCCTGGTGCGCGATCAGCTGCTGCCGGACGCGCAGTCCATCCTGGCCGCCGCCCGGGCGCGGCTGGCCGTTCTGCCCGCCGAGCATTACGCCTATGGGCAGCTGCTGAACGCCATCAACCACCTGGAAAGCGTAATCAGCGGCACCCCCAGCGCTTCCGACCTTACCGCCGCCATGGCCGTGCTCACCCAGGCCATGGCGCAGGCGCAGTAAAAAAAGCAGGCTTGGCGCAAACGCCCCCGCCCCCAAAATACAGAAAAAAACCCATTCCTTTCTTGACATCCCTTTCCCGAAAACGTATCCTTATCCTATGAACGGGGAAAGGATGATGCAGCGCATGAGCCAAGTGAAAATCCCGGACGGATACCAGTCTTCTCTTTCTTTATATGAAACCCAGGAGGCCATTGACCTGATCAAGAGCACCTTCCAGGGCTATCTTTGCAGCGCGCTGAATCTCAAGCGCGTGTCCGCGCCCCTGTTTGTGGAAGGCGCCAGCGGCCTGAACGACGACCTGAACGGCGTTGAGCGGCCCGTAAGCTTTACCGTGCGCGAAACCGGCGATGAGGCCCAGGTGGTGCATTCCCTGGCCAAATGGAAGCGCCTGGCGCTGGCCGAATACGGCTTTCCCCTGGGCGAGGGCCTGTATACCGATATGAACGCCATCCGCCGGGATGAAGAGCTGGATAACCTGCATTCCATCTATGTGGACCAGTGGGACTGGGAAAAGGTGATCTATGAAAAGGACCGCACCATGGATACCCTGCAGGACGCCATGCGCCGCATCGTCACGGCGGTGTGCTGCACGCTGGACTTCCTCAAATGGAAGTATCCCCAGCTGCCGGTGAACCTGTGCCGGGACATCACCTTTGTCACCACCCAGGAGCTGGAGGACCTGTATCCCCAGCTCACGCCCAAGCAGCGGGAAAACGCCTTTGTAAAGGAGCACCGCACGGCGGGCATCCTGCAGATCGGCAAGCAGCTGAAAAGCGGGCAGAAGCATGACGGCCGTGCCCCGGACTATGACGACTGGGAGCTGAACGGCGATATCATGTTCTATAACGATGTGCTGGACTGCGCCTTTGAGCTGAGCTCCATGGGCGTGCGCGTGTCCCCCGAATCGCTGCGCAGGCAGCTGAAGCTGGCGGGCTGCGAGGAAAGGGAAAAGCTGCCCTTCCACCAGCTGCTTTTGGCCGGACGCCTGCCCTTTACCATGGGCGGCGGCATTGGCCAGAGCCGCATGTGCATGCTGCTGCTGGGCAAGGCGCATATTGGCGAGGTGCAGTCCTCCCTGTGGGACGCGGATACCCGGGCGGCCTGCAAAAAAGCGGGCGTTACGCTGCTGTAAAGGAAAAAAATATGGCTTTTGTACTGGATAAGTATACTGCCCCGGATTTTGATTCGGAGCCCTTCCGCGCCGCGCCTTCGGCGCGGTTTTTGCCTGCGCCGATGCACGGCGTGGCCCCCGACGGCTACCACGCCATGAGCGTTTTCCCGGAATATTTCAAGGTGGACGGTCGCTGGCTGCTGGCCGAGGAAAGCCGCATGGACTGCGTGCCGGTCCTTGGGGAAGGGCGCATCCATGTGGTGGAGGCCCGGCGGCTGCAAAAGGGCGACCCGGTGGCCTGCGGCCGCACCGAGGACGGCAGCGAGGGCATTTACCTGCATGCTCACGGCTTTGAAGCGCCCCCGGAGGACCGGCAAGCCTTTGCCTTCCGCCAGGGACATTCCCGGGAAAGCTCCTTTTCCAGGGATTATGACGAATTGTACGATCTGCTGCGCCATGAACGCGAGCACGGAAAAATCGTCTGGGTGATGGGCCCGGCCTTTGCCTTTGATTATGACGCCCGGGACGCCTTTTCCCGCATCATCGCCGGGGGGTATGTTCACGCCGTGCTGGCAGGCAACGCCCTGGCCACCCATGACCTGGAGGGCGCCTACCTGGGTACCGCCCTGGGGCAGGACATCTATACCGGAAAACATATGCGGGGCGGCCACTACCATCACCTGGATACGCTGAACAGGGTGCGCTCCTACGGCTCGGTGGCCCGGTTCATTGAGGCCGAGCAAATCAATATCGGCATCATCTACAGCTGCGAAAAGCACGGCGTGCCCTATGTGCTGGCGGGCTCCATCCGGGACGACGGCCCGCTGCCCTGCGTGTACGGCGATGTGTACCGGGCCCAGGACGCCATGCGCGACCAGATCAGGCAGGCTACCACGGTGATCTGTATGGCCACCGCCCTGCATTCCATCGCCGTGGGCAATATGACGCCCTCCTACCGGGTGCTGCCGGGCGGCGCCGTGCGCAAGGTGTATTTTTACTGCGTGGATATTTCGGAGT
>JAFUGB010000076.1 GCA_017469605.1 Clostridia bacterium | reverse complement strand
TCCAATAAAGCCGGTAACACAGCCCTCCGGCAGCGAAAAAGAAACGTTGTCAAGCGCAAACCCCGAATACCTTTTCACAAGACCATTCACTTCAAGAATGTTGTTCATGGTTAATCCTCCTCGTACAAAATATCCAACATTGCATATAGTTCTTCTTTTACAATGTCAAACAGCTTTGCATTATGGACAGCTTTTTGTAAATCCTGTTCAATGATGCGGCGTTTGGAATCTCGGAGCAATTCCAGATTGCCCATAGATACGAAAGTCCCTCTGCCCGCCTGACTGACAGCAAAGCCCTCTTTTTCCAATTCCTCATAGACGCGGCGGATCGTCAAGACGCTTACTTGGATATCATTTGCAAAGTTCCGAATAGACGGTAAAAGCGCTCCGTCCTCTAACTCGCCTTTTAAGATAGCGCCCTTGATTTGTTCCTTGATCTGTACATACAAAGGAACATCAGACGAATTGGAAACTATTACATTCACTTTCTACCGTCTCCCAACTGTATATATTAAACAAGCACAGTATACACTAACATCACGAAACTGTCAATCCTTAGATGGCAAACTTGATTTGTCACGGAATAGTGAGGCTTTCTGTCTATCGCTTCGTTGTCTGCTTCTTTACCATACACAAGCATTGCTGCAATGATTATAGCATATGAATTGCTTTTGTGCGTGCATTGCAAAAAAGAGCGATTGGCGGTATAGTAAACAGGGAGGATAAATAAATGACAAAGATACTGATTGTGGAGGACGATGCCGTCATCGCCGGCGCCATAGCCAGGCATGCGGCTTCCTGGGGCTATGAAACGGCCTGCGTGAAGGATTTCCGCCATGTGTTGGAGGAAATGCGCGCCTTTTCACCGCACCTGATCCTGCTGGATATCGCGCTGCCGGGGCGCAACGGCTTTCATTGGTGCCAGGAGATCCGCAAGGAATCCAGCGTGCCCGTGATCTTCATTTCCTCGGCCTCGGACAATATGAATATTGTGATGGCCATCGGCATGGGCGGCGACGATTTTGTCGCCAAGCCCTTTGATCTGAACGTGCTTTGGGCCAAGGTCCAGGCGCTGCTGCGCCGTACCTATGATTTTGCGGCTGCGCCGGTGCTGAGCCATAAGGGCGCCGATCTCAACACCGCCGATGCCACGCTCACCGTGAACGGCGAAAAGGTGGAGCTTACCCGCAACGAATATCGCCTGATGGAAACGCTGCTGCGCCGCAGGGGAGCCATCGTCAGCCGGGAAACGCTGATGGAGAAGCTGTGGGAAAGCGACAGCTTTGTAGATGAAAACACGCTGTCGGTCAATATCACACGCTTGCGGCGCAAGCTGGAAAGCGTGGGGCTGCGAGATTATATCGTTACCCGGAAGGGCGCGGGGTATATCATCGAATGAAAAAGAAGATCCATTGGACGGTTATTTTGTATCTCCTGTGCTGTATGGGGATTTTTCTGCTGTACCGCGTGCCGGCGGAGGCTGTGCTCTACGCGGCGCTGCTCTGCCTGGCGCTGGGCGTGCTGCTCTGGGCGGCCTGCGCACATCACCGGCGAAAGCGCGTCCGGATGATCAGGACGGCCGCGCGGATGCCGGATATGGCAGAATTGCCGCTGCCCGTTCCGGAAAGCGACGCCGAGGAAGGGTATCAGCAGATGATTTCCGTGCTGCGGGAGGAGCAGGTCCGGCAGCGGGAACACTATGAAAGCACGCTGCGGGACATGCGGGACGATTATACGCTGTGGGCCCACCAGATCAAAACGCCCATCGCCGCGCTGCGGCTGCAGTTGGGGGAGGACCGACAGGAAGAGCTGATAGAGCTACAGCGCGTGGAGGACTATGTGGAAATGGCGCTCACCGTGCAGCGGCTCAGCGGCGGCAGCGATCTGACGCCCCGGGAATGCGATTTGGACGCCGCCATCAGAAAAACGGTCCGCAAATACGCCCGGCTGTTCATCCGCAAACGCTTGTACCTGCGCTATGAGCCCGTTACGGCCCGGGCGGTGACCGATGAAAAATGGCTGGTCTTTATCCTGGGGCAGGTGCTGATCAACGCGCTCAAGTATACCCAGAACGGCGGTATTACCATCACCTGGGCCGATGAAACGCTGACCGTCAGCGATACCGGCAGGGGCATCGCGGCCGAGGACCTGCCCAGGATATTTGAGCGCGGATACACCGGCATGAACGGCCGTGCGGACAGCGGCGCCACCGGCATGGGGCTGTATCTGAGCAAGCGCGCCGCGGATATGCTGGGGCACAGCCTGTGGGTTGAATCAGCCCCGGGCCAGGGTACCCGGGTGCGCATCAGCTTCTCCAGGAAAGCGCTGGCGATGGATTGACCTTTCAAAAATGTAAGGCAGGGCGGGGAAAATGTAAGCCAATTCGATGGCAGCGCGTTTTCTCCGCCTGCTATAATCAGCGCGTAAAGGAGAGTGATCATCATGCCAATGCTGGAAGTAAGCCATGTGAAAAAGACCTATGCGGGCAGGCTGGGCATGCATCCTGTGCACGCGCTGGAGGATATCAGCTTTACCATGGAGCGGGGCGAGTTTGCCGCCATTATGGGCGAGAGCGGATCGGGCAAAACCACGCTGCTCAATATCATTGCCACGCTGGACAGGCCCAGCGCCGGACGGGTGTTTTTGTCGGGCGAAAACGTGTTTGAGCAGCGGGAAAGGAATCTGGCGGCCTTCCGCCGGGACCACCTGGGCTTTGTGTTCCAGGATTTTAACCTGCTGGATACCTTTTCCCTGCGGGATAACATCTTTTTGCCCCTGGTGCTGGCGGGCAAAAAGTATCCCGATATGGAAAGGCGGCTGACCCCGCTGGCCCAGCGGCTGGGCATTTCGGCCCTGCTGGACAAATATCCCTACGAGGTGTCCGGCGGCCAGAAGCAGCGCTGCGCCATCGCCCGGGCCATGATCACCGAGCCCGAGATCCTCTTGGCCGATGAGCCCACCGGCGCGCTGGACTCCAAAGCCACCGCCGATGTGCTGCGGCTCATGAAGGATATCAATCTGTACGGCCAGACCATCCTGATGGTTACCCATTCTGTGGCGGCGGCCAGCCATGCCGGCCGGGTGCTGTTCATCAAGGACGGGCGCATCTATCATCAGGTGTTCCGGGGCAACCAGACCAATGAGGAAATGTATCAAAAGATCACCGACGCCCTGACCATGCTGACAGCGGGGGTGGAGCCCCATGCGTAAGCTGTTTTATCCCCGTCTGGCGGCGGGAAATCTTAAGCTGAACCGCCGGTTTTATGCGCCGTATCTGCTCACCGTGGTGGTATGCTGCTCCATGTTCTACAACCTGGGCTTTGTGCAGTACAGCCAGGGCCTGAAACGGGTGGGCGGGGCGGTGACGCGGACCATGCTGGATATGATGCTGAGCATGGGCGCCGTGATTGTAGCTTTGTTTTCGCTGATCTTCCTTTTGTACAGCAACAGCCTGCTCATGAAGCAGCGCAAGCGCGAGCTGGGCCTGTACAGCGTGCTGGGCATGCAGAAGCGCAATATCGCCCGGGTGCTGTTATGGGAAAGCGTATGCGTCAACGGTCTGGGTATCCTGCTGGGCCTGGGCATCGGCATATTGCTCAGCAAGCTGGCGCTGCTGGTGCTGTGCGCCATCCTGCGGTTTGACGTGCCCTTTGGTTTTGAGGTGAGCCCTGTCGCCGTCCTGCTTACGGTCGGGGTGTTTGTGATCATCAGCTTTATCAACCTGCTGCTGAGCCTGTTTCGGGTGAGCCTGCTCAACCCCATTGACCTGCTGCACGGCAGCAGCCAGGGCGAAAAGGAGCCCAGGGCCAATTGGCCCCTGGCCGTGCTGGGCGCGCTTGCCCTGGGCGCGGGCTATGTGATTTCGCTGCGCACGGTGGATCCGGTGAATGCCATTGCCTTTTTCTTCGAGGCCGTGCTGCTGGTGATCCTGGGCACCTATTGCCTGTTCATCGCGGGCAGCATCGCCCTGCTGCGCATGCTGAAGCGAAAGAAGGATTACTATTATAAGCTCCGGCATTTCATAGCCGTTTCCGGCATGACGTACCGCATGCGGCGCAACGGCGCGGGCCTGGCCAGCATCTGCATCCTTTCCACCATGGTGCTGGTGATGATCTCCACCACCGTATGCATGAACCTGGGCGTGGAGGATTTGCTGAATCGCCGCTATCCCAGCGATTTTCAGCTGATTTCAGGCGTGTATGATGAAAATGATCCCGATACGCTCGCGCCCAGCCAGATCAGGCAGCGCGCGCTTGACGCTTTGGAGGCGGCCGGAATCCGCGCGGAGCGGGAAACAGCTTATCATTATTGGGCGCTTTCCGCCCTGCGCCAGGGCGACAGCTTTCAGCCCTATGCCGATGTGATCGCCGTGGATCAGCACTCCGTTGACCTTACTTTCCTGAGCCTGGAGGAGCTTGGCCTGCCCGTGGACCTGGCCGATGACGAAGTTCTTTGCGTTTCCCTGCGGGGCGGCGCGAAGCGTATTACGCTGGGAAAAACCGCCTTCCGCTGCGTGGAGCATACGCTGGATCAGGACGAGCTGTCTGCCAGAATTTCCCAGGGCGGTTATTATGACGATATGATCCTCATCCTGTCGGAAACCGCCATTGAAGGGCTCATGGCGTCCGATCCGCTGGTGCGCGATTATATGCGCCCCATGTGGCAGATGGGCTTTGATACGCCGGAGCTGACGGCGGAGGAGAAGATCGCCCTGGAGGGAAGCCTGGAGCAGGCGCTCTTTGTGACTCGGGAATCGGAGGACGGCGGCCTGCACGGCACCCTGCATGTGCAGGTGGATTGCAGGGCCAGGGAATCCATGGAGTTTTACGACCTGTACGGCGGCCTGCTGTTCATCGGCCTGTTCCTGGGCCTGCTGTTCCTGATGGCCACGGCCATGATCATCTACTATAAGCAGATCAGCGAAGGCTATGAGGATAAAAAGCGCTATGAGATCATGCAGAAGGTGGGCATGACGCGGCATGAGGTGCGCGCCACGATCTCCAGCCAGATCCTGACGGTGTTTTTCCTGCCGCTGGCCGGCGCCGTGATCCATCTTTTGTTCGCCTTCCCCATGATCCGGCGCATGCTGCTGCTCTTCTACCTGGATAATATCGCTCTGTTTGCCCTGTGCACGGCGGCTACTGTGCTGGTGTTTGGCGGGGTATACGCGCTGATCTATTGGATCACAGCCAGGATGTATGACCACATCGTGGAAGGGCCCTGTTAAAGGCATTCACACGGGGGACGCCAGGGCCTGCCGGCCCGCTTTTGCGCCGACAAACGCAGTCTCCTTTGGTATTTCCTTGGGCTTCCAAGGAAATACGCCCCGTCCGTTTCCTTCCCCAAATACAGATTGTCAAAGCGTCGGTCTTGCAATTATCCCGCGTTTATGGCATAATAAATGCGTGCTTATACTTGCACCATATTGACCGAAGGATAGTGAATGCGTTTTATGGACGATGCGGTCCCACGAAGTTTGCTGCTTATTTTTCTGATTATTGCGGGCGGGTTCTTTTCCGGCGCGGAAACGGCCCTGTCCTTCTGCAATCGCATCCGCATGCAGGTGCTGGCCGACGCGGGCAACAAGCGGGCCCAGCGGGCGGTATGGATATTGGAACAGTTTGACCGGGCCGTGGTCACGCTGCTGATCGCCATCAACATCCTGCATATCATTGCCGCCGCTGAGGCCACCGTCATGGCGGTGGAGTGGATGGGCAATTCAGGCTCGCTGGTGGCCACCGTCGTGATGACGCTGCTGGTGTTTTTCTTCAGCGAGACCATCCCCAAGAATATCGCGCGCGCCAACAGCGATTCTTTTATGCTGTGGTCCGCGATGCCCATACAGTTCTTTATGATCCTCCTCAAGCCGATCGCCGCCGTGCTGACCGGCTTGGGGGATTTTGCCAAAAAGCGGCTCAGCCGCCATGCGGCCAGCCAGCCCAGCGTGACCGAGGATGAATTCGCCTCCCTGGTGTCCGGCGCTGAGGAGGAGGGCGTAATCGACCATGAGGAGTCCGATATCATCAAATCGGCCATTGACTTTGGCGATATCGTGGCCGGCGAGGTCATGACCCGGCGGGAAAACATGGTAGCCATTCCGGTGAATATCGACCGGGAAACGCTGAAGAAACGATTGATCGAAAACAAATACTCCCGCTTCCCGGTGTATGACGGCACTCCCGATCATATCATCGGCGTAGCGCGGTCCGTACGCTGCCTGTGGCGCCTGATGGGGGATAAGCCCTTTGATCTGCGCGAGTATATCACCAGGCCCTATTTTGTGCGGCCTGATATGCTGATCAGCGATGTGTTTGAGGGCATGTCCGGCCGCCGCCAGCATATGGCCATCGTACAGGATGAGGCCGGGCATACCCTGGGCATGCTCACCATGGAGGATATCCTGGAAGAGATCGTGGGGGAAATCTACGATGAGGACGACAGCGCCCCCAAGGCCGTCCCGAAGGGAGGTGCGGCCAGGTGATCGTCGTTTTTCTGTGCGTGCTGATCGTCATATTCATCGTGCTTTCAGCCTTCTTCTCCTCTGCGGAGATCACCTATGCCAAGGCCAACCGCTTCCGGGTGGAAAAGGCGGCCGGGGACGGCAGCAAGGTGGCCAAATTGGAGCTGCATATCATTGACCATTATGTCCGGTCGCTGTCCGCCATCCTGGTGGGCAATAATCTGGCCAATATCGCCTCCTCCTCGGCGGCTACCATGCTGTTTGTTCGGGCGCTGCGCCTGCCAAACGGCGCGGCCATCGCCTCGGCGGTCATGACGGCGCTGCTGCTGGTTTTCGGTGAAACGCTGCCCAAGATCGTGGCCTCCAGCATCCCGGATACCCTGGCCCAGCTGTTTGCCTACCCCATGAAGGCCACCATGACGGTGTTCAAGCCCGTGGTGGACGTGGTGGAATGGCTGGTGCATAAAATGGAGCACCTGTGGACGCCCAAGGAGGAATCCCCCGATATGACCACCGAGGAATTGGTGGAGCTGGTGGACAACATTGAGGAAGAGGGCGTGTTCACCGAGGAAGAGGGCGAATTGATCCGCTCGGCCATCGAGATCACCGATACCATGGCCATGGAGGTGATCACACCCCGGGTGGACCTGATGGCCATCGATTAC
>JAFUGB010000075.1 GCA_017469605.1 Clostridia bacterium | reverse complement strand
GGCCGGCAAAAGCGTGCTGGTGATTGAAAAGGCCACCTTCGGCGGACAGATCAACTCCAGCCCCCGGGTGGACAATTATCCCGGCCTGCCCGCCGTCAGCGGGAACGAACTGGCCGATGCCATGCTGGGCCAGGTGCTGGATCTGGGCGGTGAAATTGAAATGGAAGAAATTGCCGCCCTGCGCAAAACCGAAAAAGGGTTCGCCGCGGATACCGGCAAAAAATCCTATGAGGGCAAGGCCGTGATCCTGGCCACCGGCGCCCGGCACCGTTCCCTGGGTCTGCCCCGGGAGGAGGAGCTGACCGGCCGGGGCATCAGCTACTGCGCGCTGTGCGACGGCGCCTTCCATAAAGATGAAGACGTGGCCGTGGCGGGCGGCGGCAACAGCGCCGTGCAGGCTGCCGTGGTGCTGTCCGATATCTGCAAAAGCGTAACGGTGATCCAGGAATTTGACCACTTCACCTGCGATAAGCGGGATTATGAAACCATGGCGGCCCGGGAAAACATTCGCGAGATGCGGAGCGCCAGGGTGTCCGCTTTCCAGGGCGATACAAAATTAAACGGCCTGGAAGTCGTCGACCAGGCCACCGGCGAAAAGCGCGCGCTGCCGGTCACCGGGCTGTTCATCTCCATCGGCCGTGTGCCCGACACCGAGCCCTTCCGCGTCCTGGTGGCCTGCGACGACCGCGGCTTCTTTAAAACCGATGACAATTGCGCCACCAGCGTGCCCGGCATCTGGGCGGCGGGAGACTGCCGGCAAAAGGCCGTGCGCCAGCTGACCACCGCGGCTGCCGACGGCACCATCGCCGCCGTCAGCGCCTGCCGCTATGTGGGATAAATAAAGAAACGCTCCCCGGCATATCACCCGAAAAGCGGATGTATGCCGGGGAATGTCTGTTTATCCAGAAAGATCGGGCCGGCGAACGCCCGCGTAATGGGGCATTGCGGCCGCTATTACCCGTTGCTTCCGTCGCCGTTTTCCTCGGGCGTAACTTCCAGCTTCAGGAAGTTTCCCTCAAACAGGAACCGCTGGGCCATGAAATCGGGATCGTCATACTGCACGACGGGGTTCACGTAGGCTTCGTCAATATCGTTTTCATAGTCCACGTAGGTTTCCACCAGCATGGAATCATCATGCATCTCGTTATAGCGCATATATTCGCCGTTCTGTTCGGAAGTGATTTCCGTCAGCGTGTCCCATTCGCTGGAGCGCACGGGCACAAGATTTCTGCCGGATTCATCCCAGGCGTACACCGTATCGCTGTGCAGCAGCCCGGCCCAACCGCTGGTGGCATGGCTCTGCACCAGCCCCTGCGCGGGATAGAGCTGATAGTTCCACAAATCTTCTCCGCCAAACCATTCAAAGCCGCCGGTTTCCTCATTCCACAGGTAAAAGGTATAGGTGGCGTTGCTGGCGCCGGCGGCGGTAACGATCACCAGGTCCTCCCGGCCGTCAAAGTTCACATCCTGCATTTCGCATATGCCGTGATCGTTTAACAGCCAGGCGCTGTACGTCACGGCGTAAACGCTGGGGATTTCGCGGTCCGCGCCGGTAAAATCCACGCGGACGATGGTCATCTCCTCCCCGTTTTCCGAACGCTGACGGCCCACAGGCACGGCATTGGCCTGCGTTTCGGCCAGGGCGGGAAGGGCAATTGCCAGCAGCAACACAAGCGTCATCACGAACTTTTTCATAGGCAAAGCCTCCTTTTACAATATTATAACGTAATTCGTTCATTATTTCATCCTTTTGAAATAATGTTTACGATTTTTTTATATTTACAGCCAATGATATTTCAGTTAAAATAAAAGAAACAACCGCACAAAGGAGCAAAGCCATGACCAATGAGAATAAACGCCGGGCAGGCGTTCTGCTGCATGTGACCTCGCTGCCCGGGCCCGAGGGCATTGGCACCCTGGGCCGCGGCGCATTTGCCTGGATTGATTATCTGGAAAAGGCCGGCATGCGCATTTGGCAGGTGTTGCCCGTAGGGCCCACAGGCTACGGCGAATCCCCCTACCAGAGCACCTGCGCCCTGGCAGGCAACCCCTATCTGATTGATCTGGAGACGCTGCATGCCGATGGCTGGCTGAAGGTATATGAAGCGCCTGCCGCGTCCCATGCGCCCCAGGTGGATTTTGAAGCCGTGCGCCCCATAAAAGATCAATGGCTGCGCCGGGCCTTTGCCGACAGCCGTGACGCCCTCAAGCGCAAAAAAGCCTATGACGGCTGGTGCAGGCAATGGCCCTGGCTGCATGATTACGCCTTGTTCATGGCCATCAAGCAGCATTTCAACCAGGTTTCCTGGATGGAGTGGCCCGATGAAAGCATCCGCCGGCGCAAGCCCGCCGCCATGAAAAAGTATGAAAAGCTGCTCAGGGAAGATGTGGAATACTACATGTTCCTGCAGTTCATTTTCCGGAGCCAGTGGCAGAAGGTTCGGGATTACGCCAGCCTGCACGGCATCCGCATTTTGGGAGACATGCCCATTTATGTGGCCGAGGACAGCAGCGACGTATGGGCCAACTACGAGTACTTCCAGCTGGATGAAACCCGCCATCCCCGCCGGGTGGCCGGCGTGCCGCCGGATTATTTCAGCGAAGACGGACAGCTTTGGGGCAATCCGCTGTATCATTGGAGCCGGCTTCGCGCGCATGGGTATCGCTTCTGGATGGACCGCCTGCGGGCCATGGGCCAGCTGTACGACAGCGTGCGCATCGATCATTTCATTGGCTTTGCCAACTATTATTCTGTCAAGTATGGCGCGCCCAATGCCCGCAGGGGCTACTGGGTGCCCGGCCCGGGCAAAGCCTTTTTCACCCAGGTCATGGAAAAGCTGCCCGATATCGATATTGTGGCCGAGGACCTGGGCGCCGTCAATGAGCGCGTGGTGGACCTGCTCAAATTCTGCGGGTATCCGGGCATGAAGGTACTGCAGTTCAGCTTTGACGGCGGCGGAAAGGAAAACCCCCATGACCTGTCCAATTTTGCCGAAAACTTTGTGGCCTATACCGGCACGCATGACAATGATACCACCCTGGGCTGGTGGAAAACCCGCCCCAAGGCGGTGAAGGCCGCCGCCATGAAGGCGCTGGGCAAGGTGGACGATGATACCGTGGTTTGGGCCATGATCAAAACGGTATTCGCCAGTCCGGCCAATACCGCCATGGCGCCCATGCAGGATTTTTTGAACCTGGATACTCAAGCCCGGATGAACCTGCCCGGCTCAGTGGGCGGAAGCAACTGGCGCTACCGGCTGGACGGCGCCGCGCTCACCGACGAGCTGTGCGCCAGGATGCGCGGGCTGGTTGCCGAAACCAAACGGATTTAATGCCCTACGCGCAGCATCCCCCGGCCCGCGGGCCGGGGATTTTTTGCGTTCCAGGGCATTTATTTTTGCCGGAAAATTTGCAAATTTCGCTTTTTTTATTCTGCAAAAGGGTTTTCAATATTTGACAGGCTATGATATAATGGCCAAGTGAGCTTTTGCCCGCCAATTTATCAAGGAGTTGTCGTATGAAAAAGCATTATCATTTTGATCCCACGCTGATCTGGTTTGATACGCGCCGGTTCCTTCAGGCGCGCTATCAGGTGGACGCAGAGCACGCGCAGGATTTTCAGCTGCATGACGCCCTGGCCCAGGCCATCAATATGTCCATCGCGCCCCGCTGGACCGAGGACGAGGCCGAGCTGCGCACCCGCCGCCGTGCATGCTATATCAGTGCCGAGTGGCTGATGGGCCGTCTGTGGCATAATAATCTGGTATGCCTGGATCTGTATGATGAAATGGAAAAGGCGCTGTCCGCCAACGGCGCGCACCTGAGCGATATGGAGGATATAGAGGACGCGGCGCTGGGCAACGGCGGTCTGGGCCGCCTGGCGGCCTGCTACCTGGATGCCGCCGCCACCCACGATATCCCGCTGACCGGTTATGGCCTGTATTACCGCTTCGGCCTGTTCAAGCAGAGCTTTGCGGACGGCCGTCAGCAGGAATCCCCCGACGACTGGACCGCCCATGGCGATCCCTGGAGCGTACGGCGGGAATACGAAGCCGTTACGGTGGATTTTGCCGGCTTCTCGGTCCGCTCCGTGCCCTATGATATGCCGGTAATCGGCCTGGAGGGCAGGGTGCGCACCCTGCGCCTGTGGAAGGCGGAGCCCATGCAGCCCATCGATATGATCGCCTTTAACGACCAGGATTACACCAAGGCCTC
This sequence comes from Clostridia bacterium, assembly GCA_017469605.1. Classification (GTDB taxonomy): domain Bacteria; phylum Bacillota; class Clostridia; order Christensenellales; family Aristaeellaceae; genus SFMI01. The sequence goes on along the minus strand of JAFUGB010000075.1, from coordinate 1,891 downwards.
CGAGGACGCCGTGCGTGCCTCCGATTTTACCACCCTGCTGTATCCCGGCGACAGCAAGCGCGCGGGCAAAGCCCTGCGCCTGCGCCAGCAATACCTGCTATGCAGCGCCACCATGCAGGATCTGCTGCGCCAGTGCCCTGACCGCAGCCAGTTTGCCAAAACCTTTGCCATCCAGCTCAACGATACCCATCCGGTCATGTCCATTCCGGAGTTCATCCGCCTGATGCTGGCCGAGGGCATGTCCTTTGACGAGGCCGCCCAGCTGGCCTTTGACGCCTTTGCCTTTACCAACCACCCCGTCATGCCCGAAGCGCTGGAATGCTGGAGCGAAGACCTGATCAATGAGGTAGCGCCCGCGCTGGTGCCCATCATCCATGAGCTGGACCGCCGCCTGCGCGCCCAGGGGCATCCCGGATTGTACATCGTGGACAACGGCAGCGTGCACATGGCCAACCTGGCCGTGGCCTGCACCCATTGCACCAACGGCGTGGCCGAGCTGCATACCCAGATCCTGAAGGATCATGTGTTTGCCGATTGGCATCGCGCCTATCCCAACCGCATCCAGAATGTGACCAACGGCGTTACTCCCCGCCGCTGGCTGGGCGTATGCAACCGCGAGCTCACCGACATGATCACCGAAGCCCTGGACAGCAGCGACTTCCTTAGGCGTTTGGACCGCCTTTCCGCCCTTACGATCAACGATCAGCTCATCGACCGCTTCATGGAAGTGAAGCGCGAAAAGAAGCGCCAGCTCTCTGCATACATCGCCAAGCATGAAGGCGTTACCCTCCCGCCGGAATTCCTGTTTGACGTACAGGTAAAACGCCTGCATGAATACAAGCGCCAGCTGATGAACGCCATCTCCCTGGTGGATATTTATCATCGTCTCAAGGAGGATCAAGCCTTCCGCGCCGCCTTCCAGCCCACAGCCGTGATCTTTGGCGCCAAGGCTGCCGCGGGCTATGCGCGGGCTAAGGCCATCATCTACTTCTGCAATAAGGTGGCGGAAAAAATCAATGGCGATCCCGATATGAAGGACCTCCTGCGCGTGGTGTTTGTGCAAAACTACAACTGCTCCTATGCCGAGCGCATCATTCCCGCCGCCGACATCAGTCAGCAGATTTCCCCCGCGGGCACCGAGGCCAGCGGCACCGGCAACATGAAGCTGATGCTCAACGGCGCGGTGACGCTGGGCACCATGGACGGCGCCAATATTGAGATTGCCCAGAAGGCCGGCGTGGAAAACGAATATATTTTCGGCGCCCTGGCCGCTGAGATCGACGCCATCCGCAGCAGCTACGATCCCATGACCATCTACAACAGCAACGAGCATCTGCGCCGCGCCGTGGACGCCCTGGTGGATGACAGCATCTGTCCCCATGACGACGCCCTGGCTGAACTGCACAGCGCCCTGCTGCATGGCGCCAGCTGGCACCGGGCCGACCACCATTTCCTGCTGCTGGATTTTGCCAGCTATCAGGAGGCCCGCCTGCGCGCCTATTCGGATTACAAGAACGCTCCCCGCGAGTTTGCCGCCAAGTGCCTCAGGAATATTGCCGGCGCCGGCAACTTCAGCGCCGACCGTTCCGTACGGCAGTATGCCGAAAATATCTGGCACGTATAACCGATCAAACAAACTGATACAAAAACTTGATTAAAATAATACATCTGAAAACACAAATTTGGCAGGGAAGGGATACGAACGGGGGCGTTCTCTTTCGGAGCCCGAAAGAGAACCAGAAAGGGCTGCGTTTGTCGCCGTAAAAGCAGCAATCGCAAAGAGGAACGGTAACGCAGCGATCCGCTTCCGGGCAGCACGGCAAAGCCGTGCATGCTGTGCGCAAAGCGCACAGCGAAAACCCGCTGGACAGACCGAAAAATAAGTAAACTT
>JAFUGB010000074.1 GCA_017469605.1 Clostridia bacterium | reverse complement strand
GAGTGATGAATGTGTTTTCTCCTTTGGGCTGCAAAATGACTTCGATGCCGTATTTTTTGCCGCTGACAAAAGTATCACTGGCGGACAGGGTAGTAAGACCAGTAGAAGAAGGCACGCCGCTGCTGTAGAGCCCTTCATAGGAATACCAGATCACTCTCTGTACGCTGGACCAAAATTCCACATTCTCCGGGAAGGTAACGCTCTGGCTGGGGGTTTGTCCTACCTGCGGTTCAATAATCCCCGTAATGGCGATGGAATCAATCGTCACCGGTGCAGCGGTAGGTTCGCCAAAATTGTAATACAGGAAAATACGGGTCTTGCTTCTGGTCTGCACAGTGGCAGGCTTCCCATTCACTGTTGCTGACCAATCCGCTGCTTTTGTCGCGAAAATATAATCGGATGAGGCCGGCGCCAGTATCAATTCAAAGCCGTATTTCGTTCCCTCCTGAAAAACATCGCTGGCGGTAAGAACCTTATCGACATTTGGATTCCCATATGCGCTCACCGATGAATAGGAATACCAGATGACCTCAGCTCTAATGGAATCCAGCTGAATGTTGTCAGGCAGAGTAATGCTATGGCTTGGATGATTGCCTACCTGCGGTTCAACGATTCCTGTAACGGATACAGTATTGATTGTTGTTTCCGCAAATGCTGTGCTGATCCCCATCATCAGCAGCAGTGTGGCCAGTAAGACCAGGGCAAGACCCTTGAGCAGATTCCGTTTCACGATTGATTCCTCCCATCCCATGGAGCTTTCGTATGATTCATCCGATCCTGTTCGCTGATGACGATATTTGCCTTAGCGGCGTTCACCGCTAATTCAAGTCGGTTGGAATATCCGGTTTTTTCCAGCAGGTTGGTGATATGTTGCCGCGCGGTGTTGACAGAGATATGCAGGGCATCCGCGATTTCTTCATTGGTGGCCCCATCGGTGAGCACCCGCAGCACATCGAGCTCCCGAGCGGTGAGATCGGCCCGTTTGGCCTTGCCCAGGGTGAGGGATGCCGTTTCATCCTGAAAGAACCGCTCACCCGCCATCACCCGATCCATGACTTCGGGAAGGGCGCAGTCACCGTAATTCTTGAACCAGAAGCCCTCCGCGCCGATAGCCTGGGCCTTCTGCATCCAGCCCGCTTCGGCGGTGGAGGTAGTGAGAATGATCTTCATATCGGGGTGCTCCCGCTTGAGGACGCCCGCGGCGGTCAGCCCGTCCATGCCCTGCTGCATCAGCACATCCAGGAGGATGAGGTCAGCCTCATGCTCCCGGCACCAGCCAACGGCCTCCTCCGCCAGTGCCAGGGACGCCGCCAGCGTATATCCCGGCGTGCCATTGATTGTTGATTCAAAATATTGGCGCGTAATGGCGTGATCATCCACCACCAGCACACGGGTCAAAGCGTCAGCCAACAGGCGTCACTTCCTTCCTGCCATAGCTATACAGGTATTATTTTAATGGGTATTCGTTTTCTTTCCTATCCTACAAAAAGACTATTTTGGGCGTTTGAGGCAAAGAAAATGCGCCCCGGCAAACGGAGCGCGGCGGGATCATTCCAGAATGGGAAGCGTGAGGGTGATGCGAAAATCTGACGGGACGGTAACGGTCATGCTCCCGCCCATACCCTCGGTCATGCGGCGTAGGGAAAGCAAACCGCCCAATTTCTGGATGGGTTCCTCCGGTGGCGTGCCATTGCTTTCAAAAATGACCGATAAATAGTCGCTGTCCGAGGTGATGCACAGGCGCACCCTGTCACCACCCGCGTGCTTGACAGCATTGACAGCGCATTCGCCCAGGGCATGGCCCAGCAGATCCCGAATGCGGCCAGAAGGAGGAATATCGCCCTCCATCTCAAACCGCACTCCCAAGCGCTTTACTCGTTCCAGCGTGTCGGCAAACAGATCGGCAGCAGGCATGCCCTCGGTTACGTTTGCCTGAAGCAGGCTTCCCAACTCCTTCATAGTGGAAATCAGTTCGTCCCCACCCTGATGTGCCGGATCGTCCAAGAAGGCGCGGCCCATCAGCAGCAGGTGGCCCAGACGGTCATGCACATGGATGCGGGCCTTCAAAATCTCCTCCGGCAGCAGCATTTCCATGGTGCGGGCGTGGAGGGATTTCATGCGGCGCTGCACGTTCTTCAATTTTTCGTTTCGTTCCCGCAGGCTGTCCGTTACCTGCATCTGCTCCGTCACATCCGCAGCCATATATTGTGTGAAAGTTTCGCCCTGCATGGTCACCGGGGCGCTGGAAAAGAGGAGCGCCATACCGTCCGCCATTCGGATGAAATAAGCTTCCCCCTGCTTTTCCCCACATTCAGTGACTGTCTGCCATAGCGCATGGGTATCCACGAGAGGCTTGCCGGTCAAGGCGGTATACGCTTGATTCATGCGATGATTGGTCAGCAGGAGATCCCCCGCTGCGTTGCCAAAGCAAATGCCCAAGGGCAAAAGATCAACAGCTTCCTTGATGGCGTCGCCTGTAACATGCTGCCGGGCATAGCGATAAACGCTTTGGAGCGACAAGGCAACCAGCAGGGCGGAGAGGATTTCCCATGCCAACAGATACGGCCAGGGCATATCAAACAGCGGACGGGTCAGTTCAAGCAGGCGCAGGGTGGGCTTGCCAGGCGTCCCGATGAAGGTAAACGCTTGAATCAGCAACGCAAGCAGCACACCTCCCGCGGCCGCGTGCAGCACAGAAAGCGTCGACATGATCCTGCGGTGATGCTGATGGAACAGCTTAACACACACAAACAGCTGCAATACGAACAACATCAAAAACCCCAAACGCAGACAGGCCCCGAGGGCGGTATCCTTGATGGCCAGAAAGGTCATGCCGCGTCCCCTCCTTTCTTTCGCAGGAGAGAGGATCAGCATGTTTTCCTCCGTCTGCTGCGTGATGGTCAGTTCCGTTTCAGGCAGGGTCTCCAGGGGTGAGCAGTTCACCGTCAGCCGCAGCCCATCTCTGCGCAGGGAAACCAGCATCCAGGTGGCAATGGGCAGCAGTCGGTCTGTGAGCTGCTCAAAGCCATCGAACAGGGCCAGGGTTTCCCGACAGGTGAAGGCCACGGCATCCTGCCGCTTCACCGAGGCGTTCAGCCCGCAATCATTCAGAAAACCGGTCATTTCCCGCAAGGCGCGGTACAGCTCTTCTGGCGGGACGGAGTCCTCCTCCCCATAGGAAAGGATGAAGTTGGTTTTCCGCTTTACAAAGCCGATGAGCGACAAAGCGCGGGCCATCATCCTTCGGCCCTCGAGCGTATCGGGCTGCGCCGTGCTTAGAAGGTCGGTGATTTTTAGCTGCACGGGCCTCAAACTGTTTTCAGCCTTGGCATAGGCGGCGTTTTCCGCGTCGATCCGCGCCTTTTCCTCCGCCTGCTCCCGTTCTTAGCGGATCAGATCGTTTTCCAGGCCGATGATTTCGTTGGCGTCTGTCAGCTGTTCGTTCAACCGATGCAGCACGCCTTCATCTACCGTCCAAAAGGCGCTGCCTGCCTGGAGCTGTTTGCCATACAGCCGGGTATCTTCATTCAGGGACACAGGCTCCTTCAAGGCGATCCGCATGTCTTCTTTCGCTGCGTGAAGCGGCACTGTCGTTTCATAAACCGTATGCAATTCCCGATCCATAATGCGCGCGGAGAT
>JAFUGB010000073.1 GCA_017469605.1 Clostridia bacterium | reverse complement strand
GCGGCGACGCCCTGGGCACAGGCCGCCGCGGTTTTGCCTTGATTGTTTTCGGCGCCACGGCGCTGCTCAGCCTCATCGGCGTTTTGATCTACCGGCGAATCTGCCGCAAAAGGGACAAGGAGGCCGCCAACAGCCATGCCCGCGCCCTCAAACAGTCTCCCTGAACCCTTTTGGTGTTTTTTAACTGGAAATAAAAAAATCGCGGCCTTTCCCCCGCTTGTCAGCATCAGCCCTTGACGCGCTCCCCATCCCATGCTATAATATATCCCGTCAATTAAATACCTTATCAAGAGCGGCGGAGGGAACGGCCCGATGATGCCCGGCAACCGGCGGGAAACCGTGCGGTGCTAATTCCGGCGGTACACAGTACCGGCAGATAAGGCGTAAAAGATCGTTTATGAGCGCTTGTCTGCGGACAGGCGCTTTTCTTTTGCGCAGAAGAAGGAGAGAAAAAAATGAGAAAGCTGTTTACATCCGAATCGGTTACCGAGGGACATCCGGACAAGATCTGCGACCAGATCAGCGACGCCGTGCTGGACGCGCTGCTGGAGAAGGACCCCTATTCCCGGGTGGCCTGTGAAACCTGCACCACCACTGGCCTGATCCTGGTGATGGGCGAGATCACCACCCGCGCCTATGTGCCCATTGCCGATATCGCCCGGCAGGTGGTCAACGAGATCGGCTACGACCGGGCCAAGAAGGGCTTTGACGGCGCCTCCTGCGCCGTGCTCACCGCCGTGCATGACCAAAGTCCGGACATCGCCCAGGGCGTGGACACCCACGAGGATCATGAGCAGGGCGCGGGCGACCAGGGCATGATGTTTGGCTACGCCTGCAATGAGACCCCGGAAATGATGCCCATGCCCATCGCCCTGGCCCACCGGCTCACCCGCCGCATGGCGGCCGTGCGCAAGAACGGCCAGCTGCCCTGGATGCGCCCCGACGGCAAGGCCCAGGTCACCGTGGTGTACGAGGACGGCAAGCCCGTGGCCGTGGACGCCGTGGTGATCAGCACCCAGCATGATGAAAACGTCAGCCAGGAGGAGATCCGCCGGGCCATGATCGAGGACGTGATCAGGCATGAGATCCCCGCGGAGCTCCTGCATGCGGGCACCAAGTACTTTATCAATCCCACCGGCCGCTTTGTTATCGGCGGTCCCGCGGGCGACAGCGGCCTGACCGGGCGCAAGATCATCGTGGACACCTACGGCGGCATGTGCCCCCACGGCGGCGGCGCCTTCAGCGGCAAAGACCCCACCAAGGTGGATCGCAGCGCGGCCTACGCCACCCGCCATGTGGCCAAGAACCTGGTCGCCGCGGGGCTCTGCGATAAAGCCCAGGTGGCCGTGGCCTACGCCATCGGCGTGGCCGAGCCCGTAAGCCTGACCGTGGATACCTTTGGTACCGGCAAGCTGCCCGACGATCAGCTGGCCGAGCTGGTCGGCAGGGTATTTGACATGCGCCCCGCCGCCATCATTGACCGGCTGGACCTGCGCCGGCCCATCTACCGCGCCACCGCCGCCTACGGGCACTTTGGCCGCAGTCAGTTCAGCTGGGAGCAGACCGATTACGCGGACAGGCTCAGGGCCGCTGTAAAATAAAACCTTTCCTGATTGGAATTTTCCAAAGAGCGCATGATGAGGGCTTCTTCATGCTGTCATACGAAAACCTGATAAAAACAATCCATCTGAAAACACAAATTTGACAGGGAAGAGATGCGAACGGGGGCGTTCTCTTTTGGAGCCCGAAAGAGAACCAGAAAGGGCTGCGTTTGTCGCCGTAAAAGCGACAATCGCAAAGAGGAACGGTAACGCAGCAATCCGCTTCCGGGCAGCACGGCAAAGCCGTGCTACCTGTGCGCTTTGCGCACAGCGAAAACCCGCTGGACAGACCGAAAAATAAGTAAACTTATTTTTCG
>JAFUGB010000072.1 GCA_017469605.1 Clostridia bacterium | reverse complement strand
GTAATTATAGATGCTCAGCACAATGGCCAGGATAAAAATCAGCAGCAGCGACGCCATCATATCCGAATAGGAAATCCAGTGTGTGCCGCCGTCCCCCGCCCGATGCCGCTGCATTTTATACGATCGCGTGCTCATATCAGGCTCCCTTCGCCGCGTCATCCCGCGGTTTCACGGCATCTGCGGCCGCGTTGACATACTGGGTCATATCGGCCAGGGCGCGCTGCAGCTGAGACAGCGTCTTCAGCAAGCCGTCGGCGCCCTCGCTGAGCTGCTCGTTTTTCAGGCTGTAATTGTTCTGCGCCGCCTTGGCGGTCTTTTCAATGCTGGCCAGCTTGCCGTCCAGCAGTGACACCATGCCATGCATGTTTTCCTCAAACAGGCCCATGGTGCGGCCCAGGCCGTTGCTGATGCTCTCCACAAAGGCCGAATAGCTGTCGCTGAGAGCGCGGCCGCTGTCGCGCATGGCATCGCTGATGTTTTGAGCCGCCAGGCCGGTATCCTGGGATTGCTGGTGCACAGCCTCCAGCACACGGCCCGACCAGTTGGCGTATTCCTGCATGCTGGCCTGGAGATTGTCATGGCTGGCACGCAGGGCATTGATATAATCCATCTGTTCCTGCGCCGCGCTGTGCATGGAGGAGATCAGCCCGGCGGTTTGGCCGGCAAAAGCCTGCTGGTCCTGCCGGGCCAGGGAAAGCTCGCCCGCATAATCCTCAAACCGGGCGGTAATATTCTGCATCACGCCGGTCATTTCCTGCATGCCGCCCAGAATATGCATGGCGGCGTCCATGGAATTGTTCAAAGCGTCCCGGTCCATCTGCTGGGATTGATTGATGCCGGACAGCGTCTGTCCCAGGCGGAGGAGCTGCCCGTTCAGCGCGCCGTTCATGCGGTCCACAAAGCCGGTGACAATGCGGTCCAGTCCCTCCAGCTGGGCCTGCGTTTCGGCGGCAATATAACGGTTGACGCTCTGCGTCACCGGGGCCATGCTGGCCTGCACGGCGTTCTTCACGCCCTCGCTCATGCTCTTGTTCAGCTCGCCCACGGCATGGCGCAGGAAGGCCGCCTGGTCCTCCTGCTGGCAGATGGCCTGCACGTTATCGCTGAGGGGGCGCTGCATAACAAACTCGGTAAAGGCTTCATAAAAGGCGTCGATGGCCTTCTGCGCCGAACCGATGCCCGCGCGGTTCAGGATGTTGAAAAGCAGCGAGCAGGCGCAGCCCGCGATGGACGTGCCAAAGGCAAAGTTCATACCGCTGATCATGTCCGATATGCCGCGCATGGTATTATCGGCATTGGAAAGATCCAGCGCCCCCAGGCCGCGCACCAATCCGATAAAGGTGCCCAGGATGCCCAGGGACGTCAGGATGCCCGGGATCACATCGCCCAATTGGGTATGGCTGTGGGCGTAGATCACGGTATCGTCATTGATATAATCCTCCACATCGCAGTTCATGCCCCGGCTGTCCAGCTGCTCGGCGTTGACCAGAAACCGCCGCCAGGCCGTCTGCATGGGCTTGCCCAGGAAAAGGGGATCCTGCCATACCGGCGTGCTGCCGTCCCGCAGGGTCATAACCTCCAGCTTCCGCACGGCGCGGCGCAGAAGCCTTGCGCAGCCGCGGCTGGGAAAAATACATTTAATGAAACCCACCACGGTAATCACCGCAATGGCGCTGTATACCAGCACATCCGCCAGATTGCCGGCCAGGCTTTTCAGCACCTCAACCACGGCCATGCCTCCTTTATACGCGTTTATGTCCATTATTGTAGCGGAAACCGTGCCAAAATGCAACGTAATTGTTAATTTTATATTGTAAAGTTTTACATTTATATGTAAAATAGAAGGGTCTTGGAAAATGAAGCCCATCTATGCTATAATGTAGAAACTTCATCTCATCAAACGGAGGGATGCCCATGATTCGGGTAGCGGATTTTGTCAGCGCGCTGTCCTTGCGCACGCTGAGCCCGTCCACCAAAACCGAATGGCCCATCGAGGCGGCTGACTTCAACCGCCCCGGCCTGCAATTGGCCGGACATTTCGATTACTTTGCCCAAGAGCGTCCGCAGGTCATCGGCAAGGCCGAAATGGCCTACCTGGACAGCATGGACAGCGAAAAAAGAACCGAGCGCCTGCGCGCTTTTTTCTCCTATGACATTCCCTGCGTGATCGTTTGCCGCGGCATGCAGCCCCATGAGGAATTGCTGGCATTAGCCAAGGCCCACGACGTGCCGGTATTCCAGACCGATATGATCACCACCCGCTTTTCCATGAACCTGATCATCTACATGCGCTCGGCGCTGGCTCCCCGGGCCACGCTGCACGGCGTGCTGATGGAGGTTTATGGCGTGGGCGTGCTGATCACCGGCCGCAGCAGCGTGGGCAAGAGCGAGGCCGCCCTGGAGCTGGTCAAGCGTGGTCACCAGCTGGTGGCCGACGACGTGGTGGATATCTGCAAGGTATCGGACGACCGTCTCACCGGCGAATCGCCCGAAATGGTGCGCCACCTGATGGAAATCCGCGGCATCGGCATCATCGACGTCAAGGCCATGTTCGGCATCGGTTCCGTGCTGATGAAAAAAACCATCGATATGGTAATTCATCTTGAAAAATGGGATGAGCAAAAGGATTACGACCGCTTTGGCCTGGTGGATGAATTCACCACCATCATGGATGTAAAGCTGCCCCGCATCGTGCTGCCGGTGAAGCCCGGCCGCAACCTGGCCATCATCATCGAGGTGGCCGCGCGCAACTTCAGCCTGAAAAGGATGGGATATTCCGCCGCGCAGGAGCTGGACCGCCGCACCAACGAAATGATCCAGCAGCGCATGAACGAGATGCCCTGATATTTTAATCCCGTACAGAACAAAGGAGAATACACCATGTATTATATCGGTATTGATCTGGGCGGCACCAATATTGCCGTGGGCGCCGTAAACGAGGAGGGCCGTATCATTGCCAAAACCGAAACCCCCACCCTGGCCAGCCGTCCCTATCCCGAGCTGGTCAAGGACATGGCAGCCTGCGCGCGCAGGGTCATGGAGGAGGCCCATATCACCGAGGACGATATCCACTCCATCGGCATTGGCATTCCCGGCGTGGCCAGCAAGGACGGTATGGTCATCTTCTGCACCAACCTGGGCTGGCGCAATGTGCCCATCCGCGCCGAGATCCAGCAATATATCAACAAGCCCGTATTTGTTGACAACGACGCCACCGTGGCCGGCTGGGCCGAATACCAGGCGGGCGTCAGCCGCGGCACCAACAGCAGCGTGTTTCTGACCCTGGGCACGGGCCTGGGCTCGGGGATCATCATCAACGGCAAAATCTGGGCGGGTGCCCACGGCGCCGGCGGCGAGCTGGGCCACGTGGTGCTTGAGGTGGACGGCGTGCCCTGCACCTGCGGCAAGCGCGGCTGCGCCGAGCGCTATTGCAGCGCCACCGCCATCATCCGTATGGCCCGGGAAGCCTGCTCCGATGCCCCCAACTGCGCCATCATGCGGGCCGTAAACGGCGATATGGACAGGATCAACGCCAAGGTGGTATTTGACGCCGCCAAAGAAGGCGACAGCGTAGCGGTGCAGGTGTTCAACAGCTTCATTAAATACCTGACCATCGATATCAACAACGTGATCTCCTTCCTTGATCCCGAAATGATCATCCTGGGCGGCGGCGTAAGCCGGGCGGGCGATTTCCTGCTGGATGCCGTAAAGGCGGCGCTTCCCGAGTATCTTTTCTATCCCACCCTGGGCTGTCCCGAATTGCGGCTCGCCTCCCTGGGCAATGAAGCGGGCATCATCGGCGCCGCCCTGCTGGGCAAGGAATAAGCAAAAAATATTATGGAAAGAAGGTTTTTCCTTTGAACAAATATTTGATCCGTGACCTGTATCGCGATACCCCGGCGGACGGCACGCCCATGACCGTCAGCGGCTGGGTGCGCACCGTGCGTGACAGCAAAGCCTTCGCTTTTATTTCCCTGAACGACGGCACTTTCTTTAAGCCCCTGCAAATCGTGCTGGATGAATCCGTGCCCGATTTCCGCGAAATGGTCAAGGTGACCCTGGGCAGCGCCATCGAGGTGGAAGGCGTGCTCAAGCTCACCCCCGACATGCCCCAGCCCTTTGAGCTCAAGGCCGCAAAAATGACCGTGGTGGGCCTGGCCGATCCCAGCTATCCCCTGCAAAAGAAACGCCATACCGTGGAATACCTGCGCACCCAGGCCCATCTGCGTCCCCGCACCAACCTGTTCAGCGCCGTGTTCCGCATCCGCAGCGTGGCCGCGCAGAGCATCCATCGTTTCTTCGCTGACCGGGACTTCGTGTACGTGCACACGCCTTTGATCACCGCCAGCGACGCTGAGGGCGCGGGCGAAATGTTCCACGTCACCACCCTGGATGCCGATAACCCGCCCCGGGACGCGCAGGGCAGGGTGGATTTCAAGGAGGACTTTTTTGGCAAGCCCGCCAATCTGACGGTATCCGGCCAGCTAAACGTGGAAACCTTCTGCATGGCCTTCCGCAACGTATATACCTTCGGCCCCACCTTCCGCGCCGAAAAGAGCTACACCCAGCGCCACGCCGCCGAGTTCTGGATGATCGAGCCCGAGATCGCTTTTGCCGACCTGGACGACGATATGGAGCTGGCCGAGGCCATGGTGCGCTACGTCATAGGCGACGTGATGGCGCGCTGTCCCGAAGAGCTGGAGTTCCTGAACAGCTTTGTGGATAAGGGGCTGATCGACCGCCTGACCCATGTGCGTGACAGCGATTTTGCCCGGGTAAGCTACACCGACGCCATTGAGATCCTCAAAAACAGCGGCGAAAGCTTTGAGTTTGGCGCCTACTGGGGCATGGACATGCAAACCGAGCATGAGCGCTACCTGGCCGAAAAGCACTTCGGCCGCCCGGTGTGCGTATACAACTACCCCAAGGAAATCAAGGCTTTCTATATGAAGCAGAACGACGACGGCAAAACCGTGGCCGCCGTGGACGTGCTGGTGCCCGGCATTGGCGAGCTGATTGGCGGCAGCCAGCGCGAGGACGACCTTGAGAAGCTGGAAGCGCGCATGGACGAGCTGGGCCTGGACAAAGAAAGCTACTGGTGGTACCTGGAGCTGCGCAAGTACGGCAGCGCCCCCCACAGCGGCTTTGGC
>JAFUGB010000071.1 GCA_017469605.1 Clostridia bacterium | reverse complement strand
GTGCTGTCGTCCAGGATCAGGATCTTGGGCTTTTTCAGCAAAGACCGGCCAATGCACAGGCGCTGCTTCTGGCCGCCGGACACATTGGTGCCGCCCTGCTCGATCCAGGTATCATATTGATCCGGCAAATCCCGGATAAAGCTGTCAGCCTGGGCCAGGCGGCAGGCTTCCACGATCTCCGCGTCGGTGGCGTTTTCATTGCCCCAGCGCAGGTTATCCTTGATGGTGCCGCTGAACAGCTCGTTTTTCTGCAGCACCATGGCCACGCTGTCGCGCAGGGCGGTGAGGTCATACGCCTTGACATCCACGCCGCCCACGCGCACCTGCCCGGCGGTGGCGTCATAGAGCCGCGGGATCATCTGCACCAGCGTGGATTTGCCGCTGCCTGTGCCGCCCAGGATGCCCACCACGGAGCCCGAAGGAATATGCAGATCACTATCGCTGAGGGTGGCCCGCTCGCTGCGGCTGGCGTAGCTGAAATCCACATGGTCAAAATCAATGGAGCCGTCGGCAATATCGGTTACCGGCAGGGCGGGTGAGGAAATATCGGTGCGCTCATCCAGCACCTCCACAATGCGCTGGGCCGAAGCGCGGGACATGGTGATCATCATAAACACCATGGACACCATCATCAGCGAGCTGAGTATCTGGATCACATAGGTGATCAGGCTCATGAGCTGGCCGGTGGTCATGCCCACGGCCGGATTGTTGCCCGAGGTCACGATGGCCCTGGCGCCCAGCCAGGAGATCAGCAGCGTACAAGCGTAAATGCAGGTCATCATCAGCGGGCTTATAAAGGCCAGGTTGCGCTCGGCATGTGTGAAATCATCATAGATGGCGCCCGAAATGCCATTGAATTTCTCCACCTCATAATCCTCGCGCACAAAGCTTTTTACCACACGCACGCCCCGCAGGTTTTCCTGCACCACATTGTTCAGCTTATCATAGGTTTTGAACACCCTGCGGAAGATGGGATGGGTATGGGTCATGATGATGTAGATGCCCAGGCCCAGCACCGGGAGCGTAAACAGAAACACCATGCTGATGCGGGCGTTGATGGTCATGGCCATGATCATGGAAAAGATCAGCGTCAGCGGCGCGCGCACCGCCATGCGCAGGATCATCTGGAAGGCGTTCTGCACGTTGCTCACGTCGGTGGTCAGGCGGGTAATGATGGAAGACGTGCTGAATTTATCTATATTGGAAAAAGAATAATCCTGGATGGTATAGTACATATCGTGGCGCAGGTTGCGGGCAAAGCCCGAGGACGCAACGGCCGCCATGCGCCCGCTCATCACGCCTGAAAACAGCGAAAGGAAGGCCGTGGCCAGCAAAATGGCGCCGTAAAGATAAATATGCGCCATGTTCCCCTCCTCGATGCCGCGGTCAATGAGCCAGCTCATCACCATGGGGATCAGCGCCTCCATGGCCACTTCGCCCACCATGAACAGGGGGGTTGCGATGGCGTTCTTTTTATACTGCCTGATCCGGCTTGCCAGTTTTTTGATCATGCCTGTTAACGCTCCTCCTTTTCATCCATCTGCTCCAGGTTTTTCTTCAGCCGGTCCAGCAGCGAAAACAGCATGCGCACATCGGCATCGTTCAGTCCCCTTCGCAGCGTTTGTTCAAAGCGCCGATGATCCTCATCCATCAGCCGCTTCACCTGCTGAGCACGCGGCGTAAGCACCAGACGGCGGAGCCGTTTATCCTCCGGCACCGGGCGCTGCTCCACCAGGCCCTTTTGCACCATCAGGTTCACCACCTTGGAGGCCGTGGACCGGGTGATGCCGAAACGGTTTTCCAGATCGCGCTGGTACACCGGATTGCCCAGGCTCTCCTGCCGGGCGATATAGCCTATGATCCAGCCGTTGGTGCCCGTAATGGCATCCACCTGCTTTTTGTTGGTTTTCTGTTCAAAATACCGGCAGGTCAGGTTGGAAAGCTTGCGCAGTTCAATACCGATATCCCGTTCCATTCAGGCCCTCCCTTTTACCAAATGCGTTCATTGGCAATTGTACGACATGCAACATCATATGCGTTTCTTCCCCTTCTGTCAATACGCAAATCATGAAATTTCATTCTTTTTCCATATTCCGGCGCATAGCGCGCGAAAAGACGGCGCACACTCTATGTATCTTATACCATTCCGGAGGATACATGTATGCGCGATATTCTATGTGTGCTGCTGTCGTTGATCCTGTTCTGTTCCTGCGTATTCGCGGGCGGATTGCCCCAGGCCGCCCTCCTGCCCCCGGGGCGGGAAGCCGCCTGGTGGGGGCTGTTGTTTCCCGGGCTGTTTCCGGGCGGCGGGGACAGCGTTATCTTTGACTGGCCGGTACTCAGGCGCATTGCCGGGCTTTTTGCCTGAAACCGGAAAAATCCGCGATTGACGCGCATATCTTCCTATGATAAAATGTTGATTCATAGCGAAGATAATGCGAGGTTTGGGTATGTCGCTGATTGAACTGGTGCTGCTGGCTGTGGGGCTGTCCATGGACGCCTTTTCCGTGGCGGTCTGCAAAGGACTGGCGTTACGCAGCGTCCGTCCCAGGCATATGATGATCGTGGGCGCCTGGTTTGGCGGCTTCCAGGCGCTGATGCCCATGGCCGGATACCTGCTGGGCGAGCGCTTTGCCGCGCGCATTGCCCGGTATGACCACTGGATCATCCTGATCCTGCTGGGCTTTATTGGCTTCAATATGATTCGCGAAGCGCTGTCCGGCGAGGAAAAAGAGGAAAACGCCGCCGATACGGCGCTGTCCTTTAAGCCCATGCTGCTGTTGGCCATCGCCACCAGCATCGACGCGTTGGCCGTAGGCGTTACCTTTGCTTTTCTGGAGGTGCGCATCCTGCCGGCGGTCTGCCTGATTGGCGCCGTCACCTTCGCGCTGTCGGCGGCAGGCGTCAAAATAGGCAGCCTGTTTGGCCTGCGCTATAAAGCCCGGGCCGAGATCTGCGGTGGTGTGATCCTGATCCTGCTGGGCGTAAAAATACTGCTGGAGCACCTGGAAATCCTGTAAAATGCTGTGATTCAGCGCGTTTTTGTTGCCATCCGGCGGCTTTGGGCGTATAATAAGGAGAGCATCCATGCAAAAGGAGGCCCGAAGTGCGCCGTTTGATCCTGTGCCTTGCCGCTTTCACGCTGCTTTTCTCTTCCGCCCTGGGGGAGGAAGAAATCATTGCTCCTGCCTATCCCGTGCCCCAATATGTACAGTGGCTGCTGGATGTGGCCCGGGGCGAGTTGGGCTATACCGAAGGCCGGGATCTGTACACCAAGTACGGCGAATGGGCGGGCGATCCCTATGCCGAGTGGTGTGCCGAGTTTCTTTGCTGGTGCGTGGACCAGGTGGACCAGCAGTACGGAACCCGCCTGCTGACCCAGATTTATCCCAGGTATTCAGGCATGAATACCGGCATGAACTGGTTTATCCGCCAGGGGCGCTTCATTGCCCGCAACGGCGTGGTGCCCGATTGGGGCAGTCAGTGGTTTTACGGTGAGGAAGACCGCATGGCGGTGGCCAGCTATATTCCACAGCCCGGAGATTGGGTGTTTTATACCTTTGACGCTTCGGGCAACACCGCCCATGTGGCCATGATCGAATACTGCACCCAGGATGAAAACGGCACGGTAACAGCCCACGTCATCGAGGGCAACCTGCCCGACAGGGTGCAGCGCAACACCCATCAGCTCAATGACTGGCGCGTGCTGGGCTACGGCACGGTGCGCGATCTGGCGGGGGTGGTGCTGAACAGCCACAGCGCCGGAATAAAGGTGGAGCGCCTGCAGGAAATGCTCTCCGCCCTGGGCTATTTGGATGCCCAGTATATTACCGGAAATTACGGCTCCGCCACGGCCCAGGCTGTGCGCTCCTTCCAGGCCGATACCGGCAAATCGCCCACAGGCATTGCCAATCACCATACCCAGGATACCCTAAGCGCTATGTACTGGCAAAATTACTGGCTGGATGACAGCCATTTTACCGTACAGGACAATTGATTGGGGGAAAAAACATGCGTGACATGGTGCTGATCCTCAATTTTGACAACGCCGGCAGCCGCGCCGTGGCGCGCGCCCTGCGGGCAGAAATGGTCTATTGCAAGGTTGTGCCGCCCGATATTGCCCGGGAACAGGTGGAAAGCCAGCAGCCCATGGGACTGATCCTGGCCGGGGGCATTTCGGGAAGCATCCCTTCGGGCATTGATGAACGGCTGCTTTCCGGGGAATGGCCGGTATTGGCGCTGGGCGATACGGCGGCCATGCTGTGCCAGGGGATCGGCGGCAGCGTACTGGAAACCGCGCTGGACAGCGGCATTGGCGCCGTCAGCTTTATTCCCGGCCCCTTGACCGAGGAAATGGACAGCTGTGAACGCATGCTGCGCGGCGTACGCCGGCTGCGCCTGCCCGAAAGCTTCCAGGTACTGGCCCAAAGCCAGGATGAGGTGGTGGGCTTTGCGCACGCCTCCCTGCCGCTGTACGGCATCCAGTTTTCGCTGGAGCCCAACGATACCGACGGCATGCGGCTGCTGCTCAATTTTGCCTTGCGGGTCTGCGGCTGCACCCGCTGGTGGAATTTTGACATTTACATCGACCGCACGGTTTCCGAGCTTCAGCGCCTGGTGGGAGACGGCCAGGCGATTTGCACCGTGACCGGCGGGCTGAACAGCGGGGTGGCCGCCGTGCTGGCACACCGGGCGCTGGGCAGCCGCCTGCAGTGCGTATTCATTGATACCGGGCTGATGCGCGAAAACGAAGGCCAGCAAGTGCATGATTATTACCGGGATCGGCTGGGCCTGAACGTATATCATGTGCCCGCCGGGAACCGGTTCCTGAAAGCGCTGGAAGGCGTGTCCGACCCTGCCGAAAAGCGTCGGGTGATCCATGAAACACTGCAAACCGTTCTGGACGAAACCATGGCCCAGCTGGGCAATTTTACCGCGATCCTGCGCAGCACCACAGCCAACGACCTGATGCAGGGGGCGGACGCCGCGCACCGGCCCGGGCTGCGCGGCAGCGGGCTCACCGTGGAGCCGCTGCGGGAGCTGTACAAGGATGAGATCCGCGGCGTGGCCGAACGGCTGGAGATGCCGGATGAGCTGCTGCACCGTACCTCCTTCCCGGGCAGCGGACTGGCGCGGCGCATTTTGGGCGCGGTGCCACCGGCCAGGCTGGAAACGCTGCGCGCAGCCGGTAATATCTTCAATGGCGAAGTCCGCGACGCCGGGCTGGATAAGCGGATGCGCCAGCACTTTGTGGTGCTTGCCCCCATGCCCGGGGAGCATAACCGCGCCGTGGTTATACTGCGGGCGCTGCAGTCCGGCGATGACGCCGCTTTTGCCGCGCGCATGCCCTACGACCTGCTGGAGCGCGTAACCCAGCGCATCCTTGCCGAGCGCGCCGAGGTATGCCGCGTGGTATATGACCTTTCCCCTTCCACGCGCTCAAATGGCGCGGAATGGCAATAACACCCCACAATACATCGAATAAGAGGGATACGCATGCATCTGACTCACCCCATCGCGCCTTACCAGGGCATCGCGCCCGAGGACTGCATTTTTGTAACCAACGATCAGATGATCGAAATCGGTATGGGCTCGCTAACCCCATTCTGGCAGCCGGAGCTGTATCCCGAGGCCCCCATGCATATCTACATGCAGCTGGAATCCCAGCCCGCGGGCCGCAATCTGCTGCTGGGCGCGCTGCTGGCCCGGGCCGAACAAATCAAGGCCCGGCAGGGCAGCCAGGGCAAGGTGCGGCTGTATACCCAGATTGCGCCGGAAAACTGGGAAATGACCAATTTCTTTACCAAATCCGGCTTCAAGGCCGATGACAGCGAGGATCTGTATCATTTCCCCCTGCCCATCTGGCCCGCGCACCCGCCAGTCACCTGCAATTACGCCTCCGCTGCGCTGCGTACGCCCGAAGAGGTCCAGGGTTTTTTAAGCCGCATGAACGCCAGCCGCATCACGCCCATGGACGCTGATTTCCTGGGCCAATGCATGCAGATGGAGCATTTTACCGCAATTGGCTATTACCGGGGCGCGAACCCGGTCTGCGAAGCGCTGCTCACCGGCCAGGGCGCCGCCGTAACGCTGGTATCCATGTATGTGCGCAGCGATTACCGCCGCCAGGGCTTCGCCAAATCCATCCTGGGCGCCGCTGCCGATATCCTGCGCCCCCGGGGCGTGACCCAGGTATCGGCCCGTGTATTCAGCCGCAACGCCGCCCAGGTGGGCCTGATGCGTTCGGCGGGCGCCACCCGGGTGCGCACGCTGACCCTGCTGCCCGGCATATACATCTGATTTACGGAGGGAACACCTATGAAAATTGGCCTGCTTTGCGCCATGAAATCAGAGCTTGACCAGCTGGCTCCTTATCTGAACATCACCAAACAGACCGTTATCGCCCGCACCGTGGTGCTGGAAGGCGATATTGACGGCCTGCCGGTTGCCCTGGCCGCCACCGGCATCTGCAAGGTCAACGCCGGCATCACCGCCCAGCTGCTGATTGACAAATTTGACGTGACCCACATCATCATGGCGGGTGTGGCAGGCGGCATGGACCCGCGCCTGGGGGTGCATGCCCTGGCCTTCTCCGAACGGCTGGCCCAGCACGATCTGAACTGGCAGTGGCTGCGTCACCGTCCCATGCCCGAAATCGGCTATTTCCCCGGCGACCCCCATCTGCTGGACATCTGCAAACGCCTGAATGCGGCGGGGGCATTTCTGTATCCCGCCTTCTTTGGGACCATGGTATCGGGGGAGCAGTTCATTGCCGAGGAAGGGCGCCAGGAGATCATCGATGCCTGGCATCCGCTGTGCGTCGATATGGAAAGCGCCGCGGCGGCCCACGCCTGTCTGGCCAACGATATCCCCTTCCTGGCCATCCGCGCCATCAGCGATACCGCCGAGACCGGGGCGGCGGGCTTTGAGGAAAACGAGATCAGCGCCGCCGACGCCGCGGCTTCAGCGGCCAATGCCGTGCTGAAAGCCCTGGCCGCCGAAATCAAAAACTGATTCCGCATAATAAACCAGGCAGACGCGTTTTATTTCGCGCTGCCTGTGCATTTGTCTAAATTGGTTAATATTTATACAGAAGGATGCAAATATAATGAAACGGAAGGCTTTGAAAGCGGCGTTTCCCCAAACGATTCCCGTTATGACCGGCTACCTGTTCCTGGGAATGGCCTACGGCATTTATATGAATGTTTCCGGCTTTCCCTTCTGGTATCCCACGCTGACAGCCATGGCGATCTATGGCGGCTCGCTGGAATTTCTGGTGGTTTCCATGCTGCAGACGCCTTTTGCGCCGCTGCAAACCTTTCTGATGTCCCTGCTGATCCAGGCACGGCATCTTTTTTACGGTATTTCCATGCTGGACCGCTACAAAGGCACGGGCCGGAAACGGCTCTATCTTATTTTCGGCCTGACCGATGAGACCTTTTCCATCGTATATACCGCGCCCGTACCCCAGGGCGTTGACCGGGGCTGGTTCATGTTTTTTATCACGCTGCTGAATCAGCTGTACTGGATCACAGGGGCTACCCTGGGCGGGCTTCTGGGCAGCCTGCTCGCCTTCAATACCCAGGGGCTGGATTTTGTGATGACCGCCATGTTCACCGTCATCCTGATGGAACAGCTGAAAAAAGAAAAAAAGCCCTATACCGCCCTGATTGGCCTGGGCTGCTCCGCGGGCTGCCTGCTGCTGTTTGGCCCGGACAGTTTTTTGCTGCCTGCCATGGGATGCATTTTGCTGCTGCTCGCGCTGTTTCGCAAGCCCATTGAAAAGGCAGGTGCCGCCGCATGACGCCAGCCCAATCCTTTATCGTGATCGCCCTGTGCGCCGCCGCCACCATGCTGACGCGCTTTTTGCCCTTCCTGGTGTTCTCCTCCAAAAGGCCCACGCCCCAGTTTGTGCGGTACCTGGGCAAGGCCCTGCCCGGCGCCAGCTTTGCCATGCTGGTGGTATACTGCCTGAAAAACGTATCCTTGCTCAGCGGCAGCCACGGGCTGCCCGAGCTGATTGCCATTGCCGTCACCGTGGGGCTGCATTTATGGAAAAAGCAGATCCTGCTGTCCATTGCGGGCGGGACGATTTGCTACATGCTGCTGGTCCAGCTAATATTTTGACGGTATTCCCACTTTTGCCGGCTTGATCAGCAGGCCGATAGCCCGGGCGGACAGCTGTGCCCCGCTCCCTGTCATGCGGCGGCTGCTTTGATTTTCGGGCGGCTGTGAACGCAGGAAAACGCTTTCAATATCCTTGCACGCAAAAAAGGAAGCTGTATTTCAAGCTTCCTCTGGGCATCGACAAAGTCGATGCCCCCGAAGAAAATGAAGTTTCATTTTCTTCGGAATGCAAAGTTTACTGTGATGCTTCGCATCACGGCCGTAAAATTTGATCGGAATGAAAATTTGTTTCGCGGGGGCAAGCTCCGCTACACAAATTTTCTCCTCGGCGGCGTACACGCCGTCGCCTGCGGATGAAAAATGAAGGGGCCG
>JAFUGB010000070.1 GCA_017469605.1 Clostridia bacterium | reverse complement strand
GGGCGATCGGGGCCGCAAAGGCCCCTGTCCGCTCCTGTCAGAAATTCACAACTTTAGAGAAATCCTCCGCTTTCAGGGAGGCGCCGCCGATCAGGCCGCCGTCAATTTCGGGCTGGGCCATCAAGCCGCTGGCGTTTTTGGGATTCATGCTGCCGCCGTACTGGATGCGCACCTTGTCGGCCACGCGCTTGCCATACTTGCGGGCGATGGCGGCGCGGATGACGCCGATGGTTTCGTTGGCCTGCTCGTCGGTGGCGGTCAGGCCAGTGCCGATGGCCCAAACGGGCTCATAAGCGATCACAACCTTCTTTACCTCGTCGGGGGTCATACCGGTCAGGGCGGTCAGCGTCTGATAGGCCACCAGGTCGTCGGTGTAACCGGCCTCGCGCTGCTCTTTGCGCTCGCCCACGCAGATAATGGGGGTCATGCCGGCATGCACCACGGCCAGGGCGCGCTTGTTGACGGTTTCATCGGTTTCGCCAAAGTACTGGCGGCGCTCAGAATGGCCCACGATTACGTAGTCCACGCCGCAGGCCTTGACCATTTCGGCGGAAAGCTCGCCGGTGTAGGCGCCCTTGGGCTCCCAGTGCATGTTCTGCACGCCCACCTTGATCTTGCTTCCGCGCACGGCCTGCTTGGCCGCGTGCACGCACAGCGCGGGCACGCACACCACCACGGTGCACTTGGCGTCCTTTACCAGGGGCTTGAGGGCCTGGATCAGCTCGGTGGCTTCCGCGGGGGTCTTGTTCATTTTCCAGTTACCGGCAATAATGGGAGTGCGCATATTCAACAAACTCCTTTCACATCTGTAAGCAATCTGGCTGGACGGGAATTTCTTGCGCTTGCGCCGCAAGGAAATCCATGCCGATGAAAGGCCGCGTTCGCGGCCTTTTTTGTTGGAATGATTATTTGTCGTTCAGCGCCGCAACGCCGGGCAGCGTCTTGCCTTCCAGGAATTCCAGGCTGGCGCCGCCGCCGGTGGAGATATGGCTGATCTTGTCCGCGAAGCCCAGCTGGGTCACGGCCGCGGCGCTGTCGCCGCCGCCCACGATGCTGATGCAGTCAGCCTGGGCCAGCGCTTCGGCCACGGCGATGGTGCCCTTGGCGAAGTTGGGGAATTCAAACACGCCCATGGGGCCGTTCCAGACCACGGTTTTGGCGCCCTTGATGGTTTCGGCAAACAGCTTCTGGGTTTCGGGACCGATATCCATGCCCTGCCAGCCCGCGGGGATTTCGCCGGTGGGCACCACTTTGCTGTTGGCGTCGTTGCTGAAATCGTCCGCGATCACGGTGTCAATGGGCAGCAGGAATTTAACGCCCTTGGCCTGGGCCTTTTCCATGATTTCCCTGCTCAGCTCGATCTTGTCCTCTTCCAGCAGGCTGTCGCCCACGCTGCCGCCCTGGGCCTTGGCGAAGGTATAGGCCATGCCGCCGCCGATCACCAGCGCGTCCACCTTATCGATCAGGTTGGTGATCACGCCGATCTTGCTGGAAACCTTGGCGCCGCCCAGGATGGCCACGAAGGGACGCTGGGGATTCTCCAGGGCGCCGCCCATGAACTTGAGCTCCTTTTCAATCAGGTAGCCGCTGACGGCGGGCAGGTAATCGGCCACGCCGGCGGTGGAAGCATGGGCGCGATGGGCGGTGCCGAAGGCGTCGTTCACATACAGCTCAGCATAGCCGGCCAGCGCTTTGGCGAAGGCGGGATCGTTCTTTTCTTCCTCGGCATGGAAACGCAGGTTTTCCAGCACCATCACCTGGCCGGGCTGCAGCGCGGCGGCTTTGGCCTGGGCGTCGGGGCCGATCACGTCCTTGGCCATGATCACTTCCTGGCCCAGCAGCTCGGAAAGGCGCGCGGCCACAGGGGCCAGGGACAGCTTTTTCACGTCCTTCTTGGCCTTTTCCAGGGCGGCGGCGGTGGCGGCTTCCTGCTCCTGGGCGGGCAGGGCGTCGATCTTGGCCTTTTCCTTTTTGTTCAGCTTCAGCGTATCGTTAAACACATTGTGGGGCTTGCCCATATGGCTGCACAGGATAACAGCGGCCTTGTGGTCCACCAGGTACTTGATGGTGGGCAGCGCGCCCAGGATGCGGTTTTCGTCGGTGATCTTCGTGCCGGTCTCTTTGTCCATGGGCACGTTGAAGTCAACGCGGACAAGCACCTTTTTGCCCTGCACGTTTACGTCTTCAATGGTCTTTTTCATCGTCTTTCTCCTTTAAAAATTGGAAAATCAGGAACGGTTCGGATATGCGGGAAAAAATAACCCGCAACATTTTCATTATATACCTTTTTTATCGATTATACAAGCATCAATCGGGAGAAAATATGGGAAAATATGAGCCGAATTCAGCGCCCCGGGCACCCGTTTCGTTGAAGAGCAGCCGGCCTCCACGGCGGAATATATACCATGCATGGGCAGCGCTTCATGCCGGTCAACGCAGCGCTGCCGCGTCTCCTTTTATTCAGCTTTGCCAGGATGAAAAATCTAACATCTTTTTTTCTGTGTCTTGCTCGATCCTGCCATCAGCCATCCGCAGACAGCTGCGTGTCGCATTCATCCAGCACCGTTGGCCGGGCAAAACCATCCGCCAGTGCCCGGGCGCGGCAGGCTTCATCCAGATGTATGGGATAAAAGCGGCTCTTGAAAGGCCGCGGACAATGCTCGGCAAACCAGGCGTATTCGCCGTGGGAGCCGCCTTTTTTGCCGTGCAGGGAAACATCCTGATATACGCGCGCCACGTTCCCCTTGAGGAAGCCCTGCCATACCGTTTCGGGAATATCGCCCGCGTCGCCGCTGTAATAAACGCTTTCCTCCCCATCGGAGATCAGCATGCTGTAGGCGTTGATCGCTTGGGTATGGGGCACGTGAAAGAATTGAACCCGCACATGATCGTCGGCATAGGTCATGCCCGAGTGAAGGATATATTGCTCCGGGGTGATGCCGCTGAGACGCAGCAGCTCCCCAGGGCTTTCCTCCGGGTGCACCACGTGGATGGGCAGGGGGCGCACATGCTTGCACCAGGATATGAGCGTGCCCAGACTGCCGGCATGATCCGCGTGGGTGTGGGTGAGCAGCACAACGATGCTGTCCGCCTGCTCCGGCAGATGGTGGCGAAGGAGGGAGGCGAAAACCAGCGATCCGCAATCCAGCAGATACAGGGTGCCTGCCCGCTGAAAAACGGCGGCAGTATTGCCCAGCTGCGGGCAGAAGGCGGAGCCAACGCCCAGGAAAGCAAGGTCAAGCATGAGGGCCTCTTTCCGC
This sequence comes from Clostridia bacterium, assembly GCA_017469605.1. Taxonomy (GTDB): domain Bacteria; phylum Bacillota; class Clostridia; order Christensenellales; family Aristaeellaceae; genus SFMI01. Next base: position 2,036 of record JAFUGB010000070.1, on the reverse strand, counting down.
CACGACGCGGTCCACCATGTATTGGCCCAGCTGCCGCATGAAGGACAGCATCCCTTCGCACAATTCCGGGGGCAGGTCGCGGGTGGCATGTTTGATTTCAAAGGAAAAGTTGTCTTCATAGGCCACGTCGGCCAAGGCCCGGTAAATTCCGTCCCAATCCAGCATGCCGCAATAGGGCATCAGGTGTTCGTCTCCTTTGGGCTGCTTGTGGTTATCATGGATGTGCAGCGCATGCAGCCGTCTGCCCAGTTTGCGGATGGCGGCTGGCTGATCCTGCCCGGCAACGGCCGCGTGCCCCGTATCCCAGCAGGCGCCCACGGGCGCGCCCTTGAACGCATCAATCAGATCGATCAGCTCGTCCACCTCGCTGCAATAGCGCTGGTGATGCCCCGAGGCATACAGGTTTTCAAAGGCGATGCCCACGTGATGCCGACTTGCCAGCTCCACAAAGGGCGTCCAGTAAGCAATGTTGTATGCCCGCGCCTTTTCAAAATCATACGTGGGATCCGCGTCAAAATCAGAAGGATGCTGCACCAGCCATTTTACTCCCAGGCGTTCCGCGGCCAGCACGCTGCGGCGCATCCGCTCTTCATACCAGGGACGATTGTCCAGGGGGGCGGTGGATTCCCGGGTGCGATAGTGAAAAGCGTGGGCCTGGCGAAAGGTGACATGCAGCCGAAACGCTTCCTCCGCTACTTCATCCACCCATATTTCCCAGCCGTCCATGGCCAGGGGGAAGCCCTCCTGTCCCTGGGTGCCAAAGTGCAGATCCAGGTGTTCAAAGCCCGCCTTGGCGCACAGGCGCATGGATTTAAGCAGGTTTTCCCGGGGCGGAACATCATCCCAGCGGCTGAGGATGGTGGTAGTTGTGGATAATACCATAGGTGTCTCTCTCATTTCATGGCCGCCTTGGAAAAGCCGGTCAGGATGTAGCGCTGGAACAGCAAGAACAATAGCAGAATAGGCAGGGCGGCAATGCAGGAGGCGGCCATGATCTGGTTCATGTTCAGCGCTTCCATGCTCAAAAAGGACATACGGATGTCAGCAATGCCCAGGGAAATGGTGCGCGCCTTATCGGTGGTGATGATCATCTTGGGCCAGAAATAGGCGTTCCAACCGTTAATGAACGAAAGGATGACCATGGTGACCACCGTGGGTTGGCACATGGGCACCAACACCTGGAAGATCATCCGGAAGCGGTCCAGGCCGTCCACCTCGGCGGCCTCCAGATAGCTGTTGTCCACAGCCAGGAAGCTTTGGCGCAGCATAAAGATGGAATAAGCGGAGGCGGCTTCCGGCAGGATGAGGCCGATATAGCTGTTGAGCCAGCCCTGCTTGCTGATGAGCACATAAATGGGGATGAAGGTGACCTGGATGGGAATCATCATGGCGCCCAGAACAAACAGGAATACGATGTTCTTTCCGGGGAAATCCCCCTTGGAAAAGCCGTAAGCTGCCAGGATGGCGGTCAGGCTTTGAATCACCACGATGCCCAACGTCACCACCAGGGTGTTCAGCAGATATCGGAAAACAGGGTAGTGGGTAAGCACGTTCCTGTATGCGTTCAAATTGAAGGTTTTGGGCCAGAAGGTGGGCGTGCTCAAAAGCACCTCGTCGGTGGTTTTAAAGGAAGTAATGATCATCCAGTACAGGGGAAACACAATCACCAGCATCACCAGCGAGGCAAAAAGGGTTTTCAGCGCTTTGTTCAGTTTTTTTCTGCTCATTCCCGCTGTCTCCTTACGCGTCATAGCTGACATTGCGGTTGGACCATTTCATGGTGATGGCCGTAAAAATCAGCAGGATCAGGAAAAAGACGAAGCCTTCAGCCGAAGCACGGTCCAGCCGGTGATCATCAAAGGCCAGTTTGTAAATCTGATATACCATCACCATGGTGGTTTTGTAGGGGCCACCCTGGGTAAGGATATCCACCGCCTGAAATACCTTCATGGAGGAGACCACAGTGGTCACAGTGAGAAACAGCGTGGTGGGGGCCAGCAGGGGCAGCTTGATGTGCAAAAGCTTTTGCCAACCGT
>JAFUGB010000069.1 GCA_017469605.1 Clostridia bacterium | reverse complement strand
CTACGCCGCCGGCGCGCCATTGAAGCCCGGAGCGCTGGAAACGCTGGAAGCGATGAGCGCCCGGGGCGTTCCCATGTGCCTGGCCTCCGCCACGGAGCAGCAGGCCCTGCATTATACGATGAACCGCCTGAACATGAGCCGCTTCTTTATTTTTTGGGAAAGCATTTGTTTCCGATCCATGAACAAGTATCAAACCGCTTATTTTGATGGGTGCGCCGCCCGGATGGGCGTCCATGCGCGGGATTGCCTTGTCATCGATGACTCGCTGTATGCCCTGCGGACCGGAAGGGAGGCCGGCTGCACGGTATGGGCCATGGAGGATGGAAAGCATATAAAGGAAAAGCATTTGATCCAGGCGGCAGCGCATCGCTATTTTGAAAACCATGCCCAGCTTAAACAAGCTTTATTGGAGGAATTCCCCGGATGACTGAACGGCTGTATTATGACGACGCTTATCTCACCGAATTTGACGCCCATGTAACAGAAACGCGACCTGATGGATGGATCGCGCTGGATCGCTCGGCCTTTTATCCCACTTCGGGTGGCCAGCCGTATGATACCGGCACGCTGAACGATGCCGCGGTTACCGATGTGGAGGTGGAAGCAGGCATCGTCTGGCATCGGGTTGACCGGCCCTTCGCGCTCGGGGAGGCTGTGCACGGACGCATTGATTGGCCCCGGCGCTTTGATCATATGCAGCAGCATGCCGCTGATCATATGCTGGCAGGCGCGGCCTGGCAGCTGTATGGCGGCGTGACCATCGGCCTGCACCTGGGAAAGCAGGACAGCACCATCGATATGGATCTACCCGGGGGACGTACCCATTTAACGCGGCAGGAAATCGATACGCTGGAAGCGCTGGTCAATCGCCGGGTGCAGCAGGATGATCCCATCCGCTGCTGGTTCCCGGATGAAAAAACGCTGAACGCCCTGCCGCTGCGCAAGCACCCCACCGTAACCGAGCATGTGCGGGTGGTGGCGATGGGCGATTATGAAATGGTGGCCTGCGGCGGCACCCATCCCGGCACCACCGGACAGATCGGTCCCATCAAAATTATCAGCAGCACCCCGGCCCGGGGCAAGATGCGGCTGTGCTTTGTGGCGGGGATGCGGGCGGTGGAATACCTGCAAAAGGCCGCCCATTGCGCCGCAGCGCTTTCCCAGGCGCTTTCGGCGGATTTTGATACCGCGGCCGAAGCCTTGCAGAAGGAGCGGGAAGCCGCGCAGGGCACGCGACGGGAGCTGGGCCTTCGCCTGACCCAGGCAGCCCTGCAAATGCTGCGCGCCCAAAAGCGCGGCAGCGTGTATGCCGGGCATTTGGAATTTGCCGATCATGAAACGCTGCTTCATGCCGCCGCCGAGCTCACCCGGGAGCCGGAAGCCATTGTGCTGCTTTCCTGCCCCCATAAGGCATCCCGTATGCTGGTGTTTGCCCGGGGAGCGGAAGCGAAAATTGATATGTCGGCGCTGATGCGCGCCTGCGGCGGCCGGGGCGGCGGAAAGCCTGATATGGCCCAGGGCAGCGCGGCGGATGAAACCGTGCTGGAAAAAGCGGTTGGAGAGGTTATGATACGGTGAAAAACATCAAAAAAACCTGCTTTTTTGTGGTGGGATGCCTGATAGGCGGCGTTTTAGGGGCGGTCATGGCCATGCGCACCGATACGCTTCCAGAGCTTTTAATGGCCTTCGTGCTGATGTTTGCCGCCGTCTATGCCCAGCTGATTTTGCATGAGGCCGGGCACCTGATTGCCGGACTGCTCACCGGATATCGCTTTGTTTCCTTTCGCATTGGCAGCCTGATGCTGATGAAAACCCAGGGGCGCTGGCGGCTGGCCAGGTTCAAGCTGATGGGCACCGGCGGTCAATGCCTGATGGCGCCGCCTGCAATGGTAAACGGGAATTACCCCAACACGCTGTATCACTTTGGCGGTGCCATCATGAACCTGCTCTGGGCCGTGCTGGCGGGACTCATGCTGTACCTGACTGGCTACAGCGCCTGGTGGCTGGGCACGATGGTGGCCGGGGCGCTCATGGCGGCCACCAACGGCATCCCCATGAAGGCAGGCATGGTGGATAACGATGGCCGCAACGCCGTCCGCAGCCTGCATGAGGAGGATGTGCGCACCGGTTTTTACAGGCAGCTGCAAATAAATGCCGCCCTGACCGACGGGCAGCGTCTCCGGGATATGCCGGCGGAATGGTTTGCCTGCGCCGAGGGCCAGGAGCATGAGCGCGGCTATCTGCGCTTTCAGTATCTGCTGGATCAGGCGGATTATCAAGCTGCCCGGGAATTGGGCGAACGGCTGATGGAATGCAGCCTGCCTGGCATACACGGCGCGCTGCTGGAAAACGATATGCGCTGCCTGGACTTGCTGGATGGAAAGACGCCGGCCGCGCCCAGCAAAGCGCTGGGCCAGCTGGGAAAAGCCATGCCCGCCTATCCGGCCATCCTGCGAAGCAGGTATTTGTTTGCGCTGCTTGAGGAAAAGAACGAGGAAAAAGCCGATAAGATCAAAGGGCAATTTCATAAAATGCTGGACGCCTATCCCTATCCCAGCGATACCAAGGCCGATGAAGCGCTGATGGCGCTGGCATGGCAAAAATATAAAAAGGATCAATAAGGCGGACGGGCCTGGAAGCAGGTTCCGCTTTTCCCTTGCGCTCCGCGTTTGCCGCTTTCATGGGGATGGCAAAGGGGAGCGCGGTATTATACCGTCTGTCCGGCTGCGGTCCGCCAGGCTTGTACAAATTCCGCCAGCGTGGGAAAGCGTTTTTCCGGCTGCTGTTCGCATGCCCGCGCGGCCACCCGATACAGGGCTTCCCCGGCGCGCCAGGCGGCGCGTTCCCGGCTGGAATACGCGCCGAAAAAGAAGAAGGCCAGCGCGCCCATGTGAAATTGAGCGGTGCGCTCATCCAGCGGGGCGCCCAGGATAAACTCCTCCGGCGACATGAACTGAGAGGCTCCCTGCATGCGGCCCATATCGTTGACGGCAGGCATCTGCCGATAAAGATCAATATCGCACAGGGTCAGGCTGCCCGCGGCAAAATCGGCGGTCAGGCTGCCAGCCTGGAATCCTGTGGACACAAAGCCCATGCTTGCCGCATACAGATGAAAATCAAACACGCTGTCGATCATGCGCAGACTGCTGAGAAGGGGCTGCCGCTGAATGCCGGGCTGCTGCAGGCTTTGGCCTTCCGGCCAGCGGAAAATAGCGGCATATCCGCCCGCTGCCGGGCCGTGTCCCTGTAATTTGATCAGCGTGGGATGGGGATACAGCGCCTGATATATGGGCATGGACCGGCGCAGCGCGGCAATTGCTATTTGCGGCGCGGCGCCGCCCGCGAGCGCGGCCCCGGCAAACCGTATGCACAGCTTTCCGTAGCGCGGGCTTTCTATGCCAAAGCATACCAGCCCTTTTTCCGCAATCGCATCCACAAGAAAAGGCGTTCCGTAATTGCGGATGAAGCTGAAATCCTGATACGTCTGCGTATCCACAGAAAAGCCGAATACATCCTGTATCAAGCGCTTCACCTTCCTTTCAACACCATATTATACGAAAACCTGATGAAAACAATCCATCTGAAAACACAAATTTGACAGGGAAGGGATATGAACGGGGGGGTCTCTTTCGGAGCCCGAAAGAGAAGCAGAAAGGGCTGCGTTTGTCGCCGTAAAAGCAACTAAGACAAAGAGAAGAAAAGACGCCTGCCCTGTTTTCCTGATGCCCGGAAGCTCTCTTTGCGGCATTCAAGTTACAGGCGCAAATTGTTAGTTATTTCTTTT
>JAFUGB010000068.1 GCA_017469605.1 Clostridia bacterium | reverse complement strand
GTGCCGCTGGGCTGCACGGCGGAATAGAGCACAGGCTTGCGGATGACTTCGCTCATAGGTATCATTCTCCAATAATTCACAATTCTCAATTCACAGCGCACAACGGCAAACGGTTATAAACGGCGGACCATGAATTACCTCCAGTATACCGCAGTCCGGCCTTTTTTTCAACAGAATTTCACGTTTGCCGCCGAAGAAAAACCCCCGCGTCCAACGGCGCGGGGATACGTTCATCCGGGAATCATTCGGCGGCCTGGATCAGCAGCAGGCCGTTGGGCGCCACGGCGTCCAACTTCTGCCAGTATTCGCTGCCGCCGTAGCTGGCGGTCTCAAAGTACCAGCGGATATAAGGATCCTCATCCAGCGAACGGATGGCGGTAAAGCTGCCGTCCTCCTGCTGCAGGAATACGGTATCCTCCGGGATGCCGTCAGCGAAGGAAGCGCCAGGGTTGGGGTCAATGATGTTCACCAGCGTACCATCCTGGGAGATGCCGGCGGCCAGCACCACATTGCCCTGGGCGTTGGTGAAGCTGAACACGGCGCCCTGCTCCAGCAGCTCGCGGATGCGGGCGGCGTCGGTGATGGCGTCCTCGGTCTTGAAGCCAAAGTACTCGGCAGCGGCCTTGACCAGCTTTTTGTTGTCCACGCCGTCGTCGGTCAGGCACTCGGTGAAGTTATAGATGGCGGCCATGTTTTCGGGCAGCATGTCCACGTTATCCACGCCGATGCGGTACATGGCGTGGGCCAAGGTGAACAGCGCGCCGCCGTCCTGATCCAGGGAGCTGGTAAAGTAGCCCTGGGACAGCCACCAGCCGTCCTTCTGGCTGTAGAGGTCATAGAGCATGCCCTCGGTATCGGCATCGGCCACGCTGAAGCTCAGCTCCTGGACGGCGGTCTGCCCATCGGCATCGGTCACGGTGACCACTGCGGTATAATCGCCGGCCTCCCGGGGACGGTAAGCCGCCGAGAAGTGATCCACCATGCCGCTGGAGAGCACGCTTTTGCCATCCTTCATGATCACATAGCTGGCCTGGTAATCGGTCCAGGCGTATACCTCCAGGTCCTCCACGTCGCCCAGCTCAATATCACCGGTATAGGCAATCTCAATATCGCCGTCGTACTGGACGCCGTCGCCCACGGGCGCTTCCTCCTGCGTAACAGGCGCGGGCGCTTCCGCGATGGGCTCCGCCGCCGGGGCAGGCTGGGCCGCTTCATCCTCCGGCACGATATAGGTAACGCCGGGCAGGTCCAGGGCAAAGCTGTAGCCCGGATCGGCGGCAGGCTGCTGGGCGGGCGCTTCCTGTACGGGCGCCTGGGACAGCGCGGCGGAAGCCGGGCCGGCATAGGTATTGTACCGGGCGCTGTATACCGCCTTGGCGGTTTCGGCGCTTACCAGCACGCCATAGGCATAGCCGCCGCTGGTGTTATAGAAGCCCACCTGATAATAGGGCAGCTCCTGGCCGTACACATTGCGGTACACCGCCACGCGGGAGGTCAGCGCTTCGTTGGCCACGCCTTTAAAGCTCTTGCGCAGCGCTTCCTGGGCGCGCTCCACGGCGCGCTGGGGCGTTACGGTGCCGGTCTGCGCGCCGGTATCCTCGGGGCCCAGCAAGCGCACGGCGCTCATGGGCAAAAAGCCGCAGCCCTGGTCGGTGATTACCAGGCATTGGCCGTTATAGGGCATAGTCACGGTCAGGGGCGTTCCGGCGGGCAGGGACACGGCCTGGCCGCCATCCACCTGCAGGGTGCAGTCCTGGGCGGTTTCGCCGGCCTCGGCCATCCAGCTGACGGTCTTGGGGGCTTCGGTCACCTGCTGGCTGAAGCTGGCAGCCGGGGCATATACCGTGGTTTCATCGTCCAGCTTCACGGTGATCCAGCCGTGTTCCACGCTTTCGGCCGTAATGCCGGACAGGTTGTCCACCGTCAGAAGCGCCGGGGAGGAATCGCTGGGCTCTCCGCGCAGCTGTACCAGGGCATAATCATCGGGATAGACGTTTTTCCCGGCAAGCTGGGATTCGATCCGCAGGAATTTGGTCATCACAAAGCCGGTTTTTTCATTATATGTGGCCTTGGCCCAATCACCGTCCACGTCCAGGACCTCAATGACGGTGCCATTGGGAATGCTGGCAATGCGATTGGAATTGGTGGTAGGCGATTTACGCAGGTTCAGCGGGCCTTTGGGCGTGACCACCAGGGCGGAATCCGCCAGCGCGGACGCGGTAAACAGGATGCAGGCAGCCGTTACGGCAACAAGACGCAGGGGTCTGATTTTCTTCATAGCAGTCTCCTCCGGGTTCCCTTTGTACTGTTCTATTATCTTAACACAATTTATTACGAATTTCCATACCATATGACTGAAATCTGTAAATATTTTTTCGCATTTGTTCTTATTTTCTTTCAGTCTGCCGGCTGGATCAGCCGCGCGCCGCGCTTGGCCACATAGCTGAGACGAAGCCAGTATTCCAGCCCGCCGTAATCGTCGGTATCCAGGTACCAGCGGGCCCCGGGCAGATCCTCCATGCGCACCGCCGCGCGGAAGCCGCCGCTGCGGGTCTGGTAATACAGGCTGTCGCCCACGATCCGGTCAAAGGTGGCAAAGGGCGCGGAATCAACCACCCGCACCATGGTGCCGTCCTGGCTGATGCCCGCCGCCAGGGCGATGTGTCCCCGGGCGATGGAAAAGCTGAACATGGCGCCGTTCCGCAGGTAATTGGCGATCTGCCGGGCGTCGGTAAGCAGCTCGCTCCTGGTTTTGAAGCCGTAGGCCGCGGCGGCCTCCCGGATCAGGCGCTCGTTATTGGTGCCGTCGGGCGTCAGGCACAGGGCAAAGGTTTGGGCCAGGCTTTGGGGCAGCAGGTCGTCGCCCGTAAGGCCCATGCGGGAAAGGGCATGGCTCAGCGTAAAGATGGCGCAGCCCGATCGGTCCAGGGTGCTGGCGCGGTACGCCTTGTCCAGCCACCAGCCGTCCTTCTGGCTATATATGGTCTGGGCGGTTTGGGAAACGGCGGGGGTTACCGTGATCTCCCGGCGCCAGGCCGCGCTGAGGCCGTCTTCATCGGTGACGGTCACGGTCAGCGTGTAATCCCCGGCCTGCCGGGGCCGCCAGGCGGCGGTAAAGTGCCCGCCGGGGGCCGTTTCCGCGGGGGACGGTCCTTCCAGCGAATACTGGCATTGGTATTGGGTCCAGGCCGAAACGGCAATGTCCAGCATATCGCCCACTGCCAGGGAATCGCCGCTGAGATCGACCATGATTTCGCCGGAGGGCAGCAGCTCGGCCGTATGGACGGGAACGGCGAAGCCGGTATAATCGGCCTGGGCCAGGAGCGCGCCCTGGGGATCGAGGACGGCGGCATACAAAAGCTGGCCGTCGTCGCTGAAAAATCCGCAGCGATAGGCGCTTTCCTTATACAGGGTCACAATGCTGTACATGCGCTGCCTGCCAAATTGCTTAAACTGCTTTTTGAGCGCTGCCTCGGCCTGGGCCGTGGCCTCGGTGGCCGTGATGCCCCCGGGCAGGCTCACGGCCTCGTCCGGATACTCCGCCAGGCTGATGCCCGCCCGGGAGACCCAGCCCCAGCCCTGGGGCGTTTCCGCCAGGCACGCTTCCCCGGCGGACGGCGTATGCGCCACGGTCACCGCCGTGCCGGCGGGCAGGACGGCGGTCTCCGCATCGCCGCGCCGGAGCGTGCATTCCCGCACCGTTACGCCGGCTTCCGGAATGAAATCCAGGGCGCCCGCGGGCGTCTGCCGCTGGGCCGAAAAATCCTCAACGGCGGCGTAGCCCCGCTGCTCCCCCTGGATGATCACTGCCCAGTCGCCCGCGATCCGCTCCACAAAAATGGGATCGTCGGTATTGAACACCGCCAGGATAGGCGCGGCGGCGTCCGGCGCGGCATAGGTGATCACCGCATGGGCATCGGCATACACCGTTTTGCCCGCCATGGCCGAGGCCATGAGCAAAAACTCGGTTTTCACATAGCCGGTCTTTTTCTGATAGGTGATCCTGGTCCATTCGCCCGCGGTCTCCTCGGCCTCCACCCGGCTGTGGTTGGGCACGGCCGCGATGATGGCGGCATTGGCGCTTTGCTTTTTGCGCATGTTCAGCGGGCCGCCCGGCGTTTGCACCCAGGCGGGCTCGGCCAGCGTCGGGCACAGGGCCAGGCAGAATAAAAGGGTCAACATCAACAGCGTGCGCGGCTTCATGGCTTCCTCCGGTAAAACCTTTGTATATACGCTTTATTGTATCACAGGAGGGCGCGTTGCACAAATCCATTCGGTATGGTAAAATCATGAAGCGAAAAAGGAGGCGCTTTTCCATGAAGCATTACGAAAAAGAGCTGCCCATGGGATACAGAGCAGCCTATACCGTGGACGCCGCCAGCAGGAAGGTTGGCGTCTGGCTGAATGTGATTGCCGCGATCGTAATGGCGGCGATCATCGCCGCGGCTTTCCTGATCATCAGGCCCGGAAGCATCTTTAAAAACGGTTCGCCCTTTGCCTTTCTGGCGCTGGCGGCGGGACTGCTGGCTTACATCGTGCTGCACGAGCTGGTGCACGGCGCGGCCTACAAGCTGCTCACCGGCCGCAGGCTGACCTTCGGCCTGACGGCCACCGTGGCCTATTGCGGCGTGCCCGATATTTACGTGTACCGCCGGGCCTCGCTGATCGCGTTGCTTGCGCCTTTTGTGGTGTTTACGCTGCTCTTTGGCGGGCTGGTAATGACGCTTGCGAACCCGGTGAACAGGTTCTTTGCCGCCATCGCCCTGGCCGTGCACGTGGGCGGCTGCGCCGGCGATCTGTACGATACCGGCCTGTACCTGCTGCGCTTCCGCGATCCCCGCACGCTGATGCGGGATACCGGCCCCAAGCAAACCTTCTACCTGCCCGAATGAGCCGGGACTGTTACGATTTCTTGCCCGCCGGATGCGCCGGTTCCCCGCGGCAGCCGCACTCCCACTTTGCACAAAAATGCAACAGTGCGTTTGTCGACGTAAAAGCAGCAAACGCAAAGAGAAACACTAACGCAATTTACGGGGGAACGTCAGGGCCTACCCGGTCATCTGGACATCTGTCCCGGCGATGCTGGGATCGACGATCAACAAACAACCTGCGCCTGAAGCGCTTTTGTCGCCAAGCCAGCTCCCGGGCATAAGGAAAGGGGCTGTTGCACAAAGAAAAAGTGCAGCAGCCTCTTTTTGTTCTTTGGCGTGCAATTTTTCGATGTCGAACGCGATGGCGTACAGCAGGATTCCTCCATGCGTTTCACCAACGGCAACAAGGCGTGCGTGTCATTCAAATCGCTGGAGCAGTTGGAACAGCATTTCTTCCGGTTCCTTGCTTTTTCCAAGCTCAAAAGCGTACCGTGTCCGCAGCTCTGCCGTTCGTTTCTTCTGTTTCTCGGCCAGCTTGGCCATCCCTTTTTCCACTTCTTTTCGCCACACAACCCGCGGATTTTCCCACTCATATGCCCCGGACAGCTTTGTATAATTGATCCTTTCCGCTATTCTCACGAGCGTCCGCACCGAATCGTTTTCCGGAATGATGGTCTCCACATTCAAAGGCAAAACGACTTGTACCGCCGTTTCTTTTGCTGTATAATCTGCTTGCTGATATTGTTTCATTGCAGTTACATTATACAGCAAAAAACGGAGTTGTTCTTACGAACTTCTCCGTTTTTTTTGTGGAGCTTAGTGCAACAGCCCCTTCTGCGCAAATCTGCGCTGCTCGCGTCGGAAGCTTATTCCGCGGCGGTGATATCGATGCCGAAGTATTTTTCGGAGATGGCCTTCAGCGTGCCGTCGGCACGGAGCTGCTGGATGGCGCCGTCCAAGGCGGCCAGGAAGCTGGCGTTTTCCGCGCCCTTGCGCACGGGGATGGCCACGTCGCTGGCTTCCTCACTCAGGGCAACCACCTTGAGGTTGGCCTCGGGATGCTCCTTCATGTAATCGCTGAAGGAAAGCTCGGCGTTCAGCGTGGCGTCGGCGCTGCCGGACAGCACCAGGTCCAGGGTCTGGGCCAGGGTGGAAACCACCACGGTTTCGGCGCCGTAGCCTTCGGCGGTCAGGGCGTAGGTGCTGCCGGCGGAGTTGGCGGTCTTTTTGCCGCGCAGGTCCTCAAAGCTGTGGATGCTGTCATTATCGCCCCGTACGATCAGCGCCGTGCGCAGGAAGGCGTAGGGAACGCTGAAATCATACTTTTCGCTGCGCTCTTCGGTGATTTCCACGCCGTTGGCGGTGATATCGTACATTTTGCTGTCAATGCCCATGAAGATGCTCTCCCAGGGGCATTCCACAAACTTGGTTTCCACGCCCAGCTGCGCGGCGATGGCCCGGGCCACTTCCACATCAAAGCCCACCAGCTCATCGCTGTCGGGATCATGATAGGTCCAGGGCGCCCAGGTGCCTTCGGTGGCGATGATCAGCTGACTTTGGCCGTTGTCGCGGCTCATGACGGTATCCAGCAGGTCGTCCGCCAGGGCGGCAGGCAGGGAAAGCATCAGGAAACAGGCCAGTAAAAGGGCGGTCAGTTTACGGAACATGTGTTTTTCCTCCAATTTGATTTATTTTTCAGCGGAAATGGTCCGCAGAAATGCTTGGGTGCGCGCCTCCCTGGGCGCGGCAAAAAATGGGCCGGATTCGCCCTGCTCCACAATGGAGCCGTTTTCCATGAAGATCACGCGGCTGGATACCTCCCGGGCAAAGCGCATTTCATGGGTGACCACCAGCATGGTCATGCCGCTGGACGCCAGATCGCGCATGACGGAAAGCACCTCGCCAATGAGCTCGGGATCCAGGGCGCTGGTGGGCTCGTCAAAATAGATGATTTCAGGGCTTGTGGCCACTGCCCGGGCAATGGCCACGCGCTGCTGCTGGCCGCCGGAAAGCTGGCTGGGGTAATGATCGGCCCGATCCCGCAGCCCCACCTGATCCAGCGCCCGCATGGCGATGGCGTTGGCCTGGTCCCGCGGCATTTTGCGGGCGATGATCAGCCCTTCGGTGATGTTCTGCACCGCCGTTTTGTTGCTGAACAGGTTAAAGCTTTGGAATACAAAGCCGGTCTTCATGCGGATGGCGGCGATATCGCGCTTGCCGATGGCGCCCAGATCATAGGAGCGACCGCCGAAGGTCAGCGTGCCGCTGTCGGCCTTTTCCAGGAAGTTGATGCAGCGCAGCAACGTGGTTTTGCCGCCGCCGCTGGGGCCGATGATGGCCGTTACGTCGCCCTTGCGCATTTGCAGGGATACGCCCCGCAGCACGGGCAGATCTCCGAAGCTTTTTTTCAGGTCCCTTACCTCAAGCATGGCGGGCCTCCCTTCCACCCAGGGATTGAAGCCGTTTTTCGCCCCAGCGCTGCAGCCAGGAAAGCGCTGTGGAAAACAGCAGGTAAATGACCGCCGCCTCCAGATACAGCGCCAGCGGTTCATAGTACCGGGCGTTGATGCGCTGGGTGGCCATGAACATTTCGGCCACCGTGATATTGGCGGTAAGCGAGGTATCCTTTACCATGCTGATCAGGCCGTTGCTCAGGCTGGGAAAGGCTGTGCGCAGCGCCTGGGGCAGCACGATGCGGCGCATGATCTGGGTGTAGCTCATGCCTACGCAGTAGCCGGCTTCGATCTGCCCGGCGGGCACGCCCTCCAGCGCCCCACGCATGGTCTCGGCGCAATAGGCGCCCTCATTGACGGCGAATACCAGCACCGCTGCCCAGAAGGGGGACATATGCATGCCGGCCTTCAGGCCGTAAAATACCACAAACAGCTGTACCAGCAGCGGCGTGCCGCGAATGACCCAGATGTAGAACCGGCAAAGCTGGCTCAGCCCCTTGACGCGCGCAAACTGGATCAGCGCCACCACAATGGCAATGATCATGGCCAGCACAAAGGCGATGGCCGTCAAGGGCAGCGTCATCCGGAGTCCCGGAAGCAGTATTTTGGGGAAGGATTCAACAAGGATTTTCCAAACGCGTTCGGTCATGGCTGTCCTTTCAAAGGTCAATAATGTGATACCTAACCATTTTACTCGGAATTAACACGCCTGTCAATGAAAAATATAAAAGCGGAATCGGCAGGGGTGCCCCGCGGTCCGGATGGGCGATGGGCCGGCGGCGCGGCAACATTAGAAAATCCTAATATATGGCCCGATTGTGAACTTTCGGCCCGCGTTATTGACAAAATGCGTGCGGATATACTACAATATGCGTGATGCGTAACCGTTTAACTAAATTTGGCAGCGACGGCGGCGCAGCGATCCTTATGGAAGGAGATATACGCGAATGGATAACAACAAACATTCCGATCCCAAGCGCTTCAATAAGCCGCAGATGCCCCGTTCCCCCTGGTTCTATGTGATGATTGTGCTGCTGGGCGTGCTGCTGCTCTCCAGCGTGGTGTCCGCCCGCAATCTGCTGGGCAGCAGCGTGGAATCGGTGGAATACAGCGATTTTATCACCATGGTGGAAAACGGCCAGGTGGATCGGGTGCAGATCGGCTCGGGCATCATCAGCTTTACGCTGAAGACCGACAGCACGCTGCCCCGCTGGTTCTTTGACGGCACCGCCAATAAAACCTACCAGACGGTGTCGGTGGAGGACCCCTATCTGGTGGATCGTCTGCTGCGGGCCGGGGTCAAGTTCGGGGGTGAAAATACCTCGGGCGTGTCCTTCCTGAGCCTTCTGGTCAGCGTGATCCTGCCCATCGCCTTTTATGCCGTGATCATTGTGATGATCGTGCGCATGATCAAGCGCGGCGGCGCGGGCGGCATGGGCGCCATGAGCTTTGGCAAATCCAGCGCAAAAATGTATTCGGTCAGCGATGAAAGCAAAAAGTTCACCGACGTGGCCGGACAGGACGAAGCCAAGGAGCAGCTGATTGAACTGGTGGATTTCCTGCACCAGCCCGAAAAGTATCGCGCCATCGGCGCCAAGCTGCCCAAGGGCGCGCTGCTGGTGGGCCCTCCCGGCACCGGCAAAACGCTGCTGGCCCAGGCTGTGGCCGGCGAGGCCAAAGTCCCCTTCTTCTTCGTGAGCGGTTCAGCCTTTGTGGAAATGTTCGTGGGCACCGGCGCTGCCCGCGTGCGCGACCTGTTCAAGCAGGCCACCGAAAAAGCGCCCTGCATTATCTTTATTGATGAAATTGACGCCATCGGCAAAAAGCGCGACGCCGTGGGCCTGTCTTCCAACGACGAGCGCGAGCAGGCGCTGAACCAGCTGCTGGCC
>JAFUGB010000067.1 GCA_017469605.1 Clostridia bacterium | reverse complement strand
CGCCCTCTTATCGGGTATTGCCCGACGGCACAGTGCGCAAAGTATATTTCTACTGTGTGGATATTTCAGAATTCACGGTAAATAAGCTCACTGACCGGGGCAGCCTGACCTCCCGGGGCATCGTGACCAATGCGCAGGATTTTATCGTAAACATTGCCAAGGGACTGGGGTGCTGATCCATAGAACCGTTCCCCGTCAAGCAAGCCAAAAACGCCGTCCGGATCAAATCCCGGCGGCGTTTTTTTTACCGATGGGTTGCCCGCTTACACGCCGCTGGCGTTCAGGATGCCGGGCATGCTGCGGATCTCGTCCAGCAGGTCGTTGCAGTCCTTGCTGCCGCGGAGGGATACCGCGGCAATGTACTGGGCCTCGCTGCCCTCCTCCAGGGTATGGATTTTGAGGTTGACAATGTCCATGCGGCTGTCCTTGCAGAAGCGCAGCACCTCGTCCAGCGAGGTTTTCTGGTTGTACATCAGCTCGATGTTATAGGCCGGCATGCGCTTGATATGGGCGCCCAGGCGTGCAAACCAGGTTTCGGTGAGCATCACAAGCACCGTGCCCACCAGGCCAATTTCATAATATCCGCTGCCGATGGCCAGCCCGATGATACCGGTGGTCCAAAGGCCGGCGGCGGTGGTCAGGCCTTTGATGGTCAGTTTTTTTGTAACGATGATCGTGCCCGCGCCGATAAAGCCCAGGCCCGAGATCACCTGGCTGCTGATGCGGGATATATCCGAGGGCAGCTTCATGACCAGGTACATGTACAGCCCGGTGAGCGCCGCCACGCAGGCGCCCATGCACACCAGGATATGGGTGCGGAAGCCCGCCGGGCGGTTTTTATAGGAGCGCTCCAGGCCGATCACCGCGCCGCAGGCGCAGGACAGCACCAGGCGCAGCAGCATTGAAACAAAATCCATATTTCGCAGGCTATTCAGGCTGTTCAGCATACGATCCCTCTCTTACGCGATCAGCTCCCGCACAGAACGGACGCAGCTGAGCTCGGCCAGCGAGGACAGCATGCCGGAGTGCGAGTGATTCTCCCGGCTCAGCCGGATGATAAAGGTGGCGCAGGGGTACAGCTCGTCCTTGCGCTCGGTGCGCTCTATGTCAATATCAAATATCTGGGCGTGCTGCTGCTGCATCATATCGGTGATGGCGCCGATATCCTCCACGGAGTCAAACTCCACATGCAGGGTAATGTTGCGCAGCCTGCGCTTGTAGGCGCTCTCCAGGGGCGACATCACATTGAGCACCAGCACGACCAGCGCGGAGGCGATCAGCACCATTTCATAAAAGCCCGCGCCGGCGGCGATGCCCATGCACACCGTGGCAAACAGGCCGGTGGCCGTGGTCAGCCCCTTAACCTGCTGGTGCATCCCCTTGATAATGATCCCGGCGCCCAGAAAGCCGATGCCCGTGATGGATTGGCTCATCAGGCGGCCGGTATCGTATTTGAAGCCCACCTCGCTGACCGTTTCGGCCCAGGGGCCCATCAGCATATGGTACTGGTAAACGGGAAGCAGCACGCTCATGGCGGCGCCAATGCTGATCAGCATATAGGTACGCATCCCGGCGGCCCGCTCCTTTTTGGAGCGCCCATAGCCCACGGCCGCGCCCGCCGCCATGGCCAGCAGCAGCCGCAGCACCGCCGAAGCGAAAGTAAAATCCTCCATCCGTTCCTCCTTGGGGCGCAGTTAATCCCCTTTCATCATATCATTTGCGGGAAAAAAGAACAAGGCAGGAAAAGGGTTT
>JAFUGB010000066.1 GCA_017469605.1 Clostridia bacterium | reverse complement strand
TGATACACGGCGTTAGCTCCATAGGACGCTGCCATAAAGGCCGCGCCGCCCCATGCCGATCTTTTCAAAAGCCTCGCCCCGGTCTGATCTTTTCCTGCTATTTTTTACAGATTCCCGGGAAGTATGCGGTCCCGCCCGCCTTGCCTTTTGCCTGGGGAACGGATATAATAAGAAAAAAACACCGGAGGAAAACCGCCGTGCTGGGAATTGCCTATTTTGCGGTATATCTGCTGGGCGGATATGCCATGATCCGGGATTTGCTGCCGGACAAACGCCTGCCTGTGCGGCTTTGGCTGAGCGCCGCGCTGGGCATCCTGCTCATGATGTGGCTGCCCGCGCTGATGGCCTTTCCCTATACCTTTTCCATAAAGGCCCACATGCTGGCGCTTTTCCCACTGTGCGCGCTGACGCTGGGCGTACATTTTTTCCTGCGGAACAAAACCGCCCGCGTCCGCTTATTTTCACCAGAGGATAAACGCCTGCTGCTGACGATGGCCTGCGTGGCGCTGCCGCTGACAGCGCTTGGCGGTTACCTGCAATACACGCATGTGCTGCGGCCGGCGGACGGTGCGCTGAACGTAGGCCAAAGCACCTATGGCGACCTGCCGCTGCACCTGGGCATTGCCTCCAGCCTGCGTAACGCCGCCTTTCCCCCGGATTACAGCATCCTGCCCGGCGAAAGGCTGGTATATCCTTTTCTGATGGACAGCTTTTCCACCAGCTTCATGCTGTTTGGCATGCCGCTGCGCTGGGCCATCATCCTGCCCGGCACGCTGATGATGGGGCTGGTTTTTGCCGGATACATGCTGCTGGCCGACCGCATGGCGGCTTCCCGCCGGGCCATGGTGGTATGGGCCACGCTGTTTGTATTCCTCAACGGCGGCCTGGGCTTCCTGTACAGCATCGATACACTGGGCGTCAGCAACGGCAGCGCCGGCCTTAATACCCTGCAGGCGGGCACCTGGCTGGACAGGCTGGAAACCATCCTGCAGGGCTGGTACCAAACCCCGGCCAACCATGCCGACTTTCCCTATTACAACCTGCGGTGGAGCAATATCATTGCCGATATGCTGATTCCCCAGCGGACCTTTCTGGGGGGATGGTGCGTGCTGCTGCCCTGCATTTACCTGCTGTACGACGGCTTCATGGACCGGGAAGGCAGCGCCATTGACCTGCGACAGGCCGCGCTGCTGGGCGTGATGGCGGGCGGCCTGCCGCTGCTGCACACCCATTCCTTCCTGGCGCTGGGCCTGCTGAGCGCCGGCTGGCTGGTATATGATCTGCTCCGCAGCCGGGGCAAAACCCTGCTGCCCTGGGCAGTTTATGGCGGGCTTGCCTGCCTGTTGGCCGCGCCGCAGCTATTTTTGTGGACCTTCCGGCACACGGCGGGCAACAGCGGCTTTGTGCGCTTCCAGTTCAACTGGGTCAACAACTCCGGCGGCAACGGCCTGCGGGACGGCTACCTGTGGTTCTGGATCAAAAACATCGGCCTGCCGGTGCTGCTGCTGGCGCTGTCACTGCTGGACAAGAACCAAAAACGCCGCATGATCGCCAGCGGCGCCTTTGTGATCTTCCTCGTTTCGGAATTCTTCCTGTTCCAGCCCAATGAATACGACAACAACAAGCTGTTCTACGTATGGTGGGCGCTGTGCGCTGTGCTGGCGGCTGATTACGCCGTGACGGTATTTGACCGCCTGGCGGGACTGCGTTCCCGGTATCTGCTGGCATGCATGGCGGCGGTATGCTGCTTTGCCACGGGCACGCTGTCCATTGCCCGGGAATGCGTCAGCGATTACCAGATGTACAGCAGCGAAGCCGTGGAAACGGCAGCCTTTGTGGAGAAAAACACTCCCGAGCACAGCACCTTCATGACCTGGACCCAGCATATCAATCCGGTATCGGGCCTGGCCGGGCGGGATATCGTATGCGGTCCCAGCCTGTGGCTGTATTGGCACGGATACGACCTGAGCGCCCGGGAAGGGGACATCCGGGATTTCTACGCCGACCCGGCAAATCACCAGGACGTGCTTACAAAATACAATGTGGATTACATCCTGGTGGGCGATTATGAGCGCGCCTCCCTGCAGATCGATGAAGACACGCTGAGCAGGCTTTATCCGCTGATTTTTGAAAGCGAATGGGGCAGCATGCGCATTTACCAGGCGGAGGCAGCCAATGATTGACAGGTTTTTGCGTTATTCCATGGAGCATGGTCGGAAGATCGCGGTGATGCTCCAGGATGAAAAGGGCATCCGCCGCGTTAACATCACCGTAACGCGAACCGATGAAAATACGGTATATTTCATCACCGCCCGCGGAAAAAAGGAAAAGCCGTTAAGCCGGCGCTGCATCCTTTCGGCGGCCTATGCCCGGGGGGATGACGGGGATTCGCTGAAAAATGAAAATGTTCAAAATACGCAGAATCAGAAAATATGATTGCATCAATCGATCACAAATGGTATAATAAACCGTATCGGATATCCAATGAAAAGGAGGAATTTTCCTATGCCCCTTGTAAATACGCGCGACATGTTCAAAAAGGCTTACGAAGGCGGCTACGCCATCGGCGCCTTCAACGTCAACAACATGGAAATCATCCAGGGGATCGTGGAAGCCGGCAAGGCCCAGAACGCTCCCCTGATCCTGCAGGTCAGCAAAGGCGCCCGCGCCTATGCCAACCACACCTACCTGGTCAAGCTGGTGGAGGCTGCCGAAAAGACCACCGGCCTGCCCATCGCCCTGCACCTGGACCACGGCCCGGATTTTGAAACCTGCAAAGCCTGCATCGATGGCGGTTTTACCAGCGTCATGATCGACAAGAGCGCCCTGCCCTTTGAGCAGAATATTGAAGAAACCCGCAAAGTGGTGGAATACGCCCATAAGTACAACGTCACCGTGGAAGCCGAGCTTGGCAGCCTGGCCGGCGTGGAAGACGATGTGAACGTCTCCGCTGAGGACAGCAGCTATACCCGTCCCGTAGAGGTGATCGAGTTCACCCAGGCCACCGGCTGCGACAGCCTGGCCATCGCCATCGGCACCAGCCACGGCGCCTACAAGTTCACCGCCGCCCAGTGCACCCGCAATGCCGACGGTATCCTGGTGCCCCCGCCGCTGCGCTTTGACATCCTGGAAGAGGTTTCCAAGAAGCTGCCCGGCTTCCCCATCGTGCTGCACGGCGCTTCCTCCGTTCCCCAGGAATTTGTCAAGATCATCAATGAAAACGGCGGCCGCTTGCCCGATGCCGTGGGCATTCCCGAAGAGCAGCTGCGCAAGGCCGCTTCCATGGCCGTGTGCAAAATCAACATTGACAGCGACCTTCGCCTGGCCTTCACTGCCAGCGTGCGCAAGCACTTTAACGAGCATCCCGATCACTTTGATCCCCGTCAGTACCTTACCGACGCCCGTGCCGCCATCCAGGCCATGGTGGAGCACAAGATCGTGGATGTGCTGGGCTGCAATGGCAAAGCCTGATAAACATCCTGAAACGCATAACCGCCCGCGGAATTCCCGCAGGCGGTTATTTTTATTGGATGAAGAGAGACGCGGCTATTCAAGATAATGCCAGGTAATACCGGAAACGGGATCGCCGGAAAAGAGATCGGGCACCTGGTCACGGCAGAAGGCGTCGACAGCCTCCCCGCTTTCAAAATAAAGGAAAATGCGGGAGTACTGGCCATAGGCATCGGTGACCGAGGGCACAAGCAGCAGGGCGTCCCAGCCCAGCTGCGACCCAACTTCCGTGCTGGAAAAATAAAACCCATTTTCATCGTACCGGCAATGGCTCAGCGTTTTGGTGGTGCCCCGCAGGTCACGGATGAAGGCGGCGTCAGGATCGCAGTCCTTTCCAATCGATATACGGATATCCGGCGTTTCTTCCGGAACAACGTAATATCCTTCGGCATGGAAATAGGCGTTTACCATGCCGCTGGGATCGTCAATGACGATTTCCCGGGCGTTTTCGCTTAAGAATTCCAGGCTCACCTGCATGCCCTCCAGCGTAAGCGGATAAGAGGGATTGGCCGCCAGGGCTTGGACGGCGGCTTCTCCCTGCAGCAAAGCCACGTCATCCAAAAAGACTTCGTCCCTGCCGGAAGCGTTCACGTCGTTTTTGATATATTCAAAGGTAATGGTATGCAAGCCGTCTGTCTGGATGGGCAGCGCATACACAGACCAATCATTTTCTCCGCTGAAGGCTTTGACGATCTCATAATTATCCATCACGGCAAACAAATCGCTGCCCTCCTCCGTGGAGGTGCGGAACCGGAAGGACAGCACATCGCCCGCCCCGGCGTACAGCAGCGTTTCCACCTGAGAAACGGTATTGTTAAACCCGGTGTTGGACGCTACAATATAGCGGCCGTTTTCACTGACGGTCCATGGCCAGGCATTCTGGGGACAATAGAAGGAAAGCGTTCCCCCTTCCACATTCAGCGCGGCGCTCAGGGCGCTGTTATCGGGCGCGTCGGGCAGGATAATGGAAGGAACGCTGCTCAGCAGCAGCGGCTCACTGTATTCCTCCTGAACAAAGGGAATCAGCAAACGCCCAAAGGCGTCCGAGCTGGTCTGCGCGCCGCACTCAATATAACAAACCACGCCATTGCGGTCAATCAGCACATTGGTGGGAAATCCGTAATCCACAAACCAGTCGGTGATGCCTGCGCTGTCAAAGGCCATCGGGAAGGTGAGCCCCATCGCCTTTTGATACTGGAGGATGGTTTCATCATCATCATAAGGGGTAACGGCAAGCACTTCCACATCGCCGTCATAAAGCTCATAAGCCGCCTGCAGCGCGGGAAACTCATATCGGCTGGGACCGCAACTGGAAAACCAGAAGTTCAAAAGCACCGCCTTGTGTTCCCGCAAAAGGCCGCTGAGGGACAGCCTTTCTCCATCCGGCGTGGTCAGGGTAAAGTCTTCCACCGTATCGCCCAGGGTATAATAATCATTGTACTGCGCTGTACCGACGCAAAGCAGGCACAGCGCCAGCAGAAAAATCATCCACACGCATAAAATGCGCTTCATGGTTGGTAACCTCCGCAATCGGGACTGTTATTATGATAGCATTCCGCCCCGTTCGGCACAAGGTAAATCAGGATAGATTCGGTAAACTTTTCGTGAACGTTTTGAAAAGTTTTAACGGGACAGCGGGTTCCACCGGCCGCGTCGGTAATGAACGGTGAGCAGCAGGAACAAAAGCAGGTTATGGGCAATCATGCAGGCCCAGGCGGCTTCCAATCCAAGCCTTAGCAGCCGGGTGCACAGGAAGGTACCCAGAATGCGCACGCCCCACATGCCTATGATGTTGCATATAAAGGGCGTTACCGTGTCTCCCACGCCCTGCAGCATGCCCTCCAGGATGATGGCTACGCCATAGAAGGGCTCGGACACAGCCACCATGCGCAATACCGTGGCGCCCAGGGCGATCACCGCCGCGTCCACGGTAAACAGTCCCATCATGCCAGGGGCAAACAGGAACAGCAGCGTACCCGAAACCAGCATCATGGCAGTTTCCAGTATCAGGAGCATGTGCGCCAGATCCTTCATGCGCTCTTTGTCCCCGGCGCCAAGGGCATTGCCGGTCAGGGTAGCCGCGGCGGTCTGCATGCCGTAGCCGGGGATATAAAAGGCCGATTCCACCGTGTTGGCAATGCTGTGGGCGGCCAACGGCACGGTGCCCAGGGCGTTGATCATGGCGGCAAAGGCCACATAGCCAAAGCTGGTGCCAAACCGCTGCAGCGTGGAGGGCAGGGCCACCTTGAGGCATGGCTTGAGGATTTCCCAATCGGGACGCAGCCTCTGTCCCCTGGGGCTGATGACGGGATGCCGCCAAAGCGCCAACGTGATGCCGATACCGCCCACGGCATAGGACACCGCGCTGGCAATGGCCGCGCCGGTGACGCCCAAGCCCGCGCCGGGCACCTTTACGCCCCATACCGTATGGGTGGGATAGATCAGCAGGTAATTGAGCACCACATTGATTACGTTCATCAGGATGCCAACGCGCATGGGCGTTCGGGTATCGCCGGAGGCACGCAGCGCCGTGCCGAAAATAATGCTGGCCGCCCGCAGCAGCATGGGCGTATACAGAATAAAAAAGTACAGCCCGGCACTTTCCCGGATGCTTTTATCGGCCTGCATCCAGACCGGTACCTGCCTGTGCAGGGCCAGGGGCAGGACGGTAAACAGCGTGCCGCTGATCAGCGCAGCCAGCACAGCCTGGCTGGAAGCCCGGGCCGCCCGCTGTCGATCACCCGCGCCGTAGGCTTGCGCGATAAAGGATAAGAAGCCGATCCCCAGCGCCGATACCGTGCTGCCAATCATCCAGTTGATGGTCGTCGTCACGCCCACCGCCGCCGTTGCCGCCGCGCCCAGGCGTCCCACCATGGCGGCGTCCACATACTGCACCGCCGTGCTCATGGCCTGCTCCAGCATGGTGGGCCACGCCAGGGTGAATATGACCGGCAGCATGGCCCATTTGCCGGTACGGAATCGTTTTTCCTTCATGGTTCCTCTCAATAACAGTTTTCTCCATATTTTCGCACATTTGCTGGAAATAAGTCAAGGGCTGTGCTATACTATCCGGGATGAGCGGAAGGGGAGGGGTTTTCTTATGCGCTGCGGATGCATAGAATGCGGTGCGTTTATGATCCATGCCGACGGCAGGGAGGTTTGCGTTTGCCCGGAGTGCGGGCACCGGTGCAGCGCCTGCCTGGGTACCAATACGGTGGTAAGCCGTGAAAAATTAAAGGATCTGAAGTTTGTATCCTGGATCAGCCAGGATATTGCCGATGCCCGGGATTCGCTGGCGGGAAAATCGGAGGAGGATTCATGGCAGTAAACCTACATATGTATTTGGTGGTGCTGCCGCTGGTGTTTGCCGCCGCCGTGGTGGATGCCATCGGCGGAGGCGGCGGGCTGATTTCGCTGCCGGCTTACCTGGTGGCCGGGCTGCCCAGCGATCTGGCTTCGGGCAGCAATAAGCTCTCGGCCAGCTTTGGCACCCTGGTGGCCACGGTCAAATTCTTCCGCAGCGGAAAAATCATGCTCAAGCCGGCACTGGTGGCGGCGGCGCTGGCGATGATCGGCGCATTTTTCGGCGCCCAAATCAACGAGCGGCTGTCGGACGCCGCTTTTCGCGTGGTGCTTTTGATTTTGATTCCGCTGATTGCCCTGCTTATGATCATGCGCCATACCGCGCCCGACCGTTCCCTTCCCATGACCGGCAAACGCCTGGCGCTGTGCAGGCTGATTGGGCTGCTGGTAGGCGCGTATGACGGCTTTTTCGGTCCAGGCACCGGCGTGCTGCTGATCCTGGGCTTTACCTGGGCGGCGGGTATGGATACCGTGACCGCTTCGGGCAGCAGCAAGGTGGTGAACCTGGCTTCCAATATCAGCGCGCTGGTAGCCCATTTTATGAACGGCAATATTGTATTTTCTCTTGCCGTGCCTGCCATGGTCTGTTCCGCGCTGGGCGGTTATCTGGGCAGCTGGCTGGCCATCCGCAAGGGGGCCAGGTTTATCCGCGCCGTCATGATGGGCGTGATGGTCCTGCTGCTGGTCAGGCTGGCGGTGGATTATCTTTGAGG
>JAFUGB010000065.1 GCA_017469605.1 Clostridia bacterium | reverse complement strand
GATAGAAAAATACTCGGCCGAAATTAACATTGAGCCGGCTATTGCTGCGGCCGTCATCCTGCGGGAAAGCAGCTATAACGCCATGGCCACCTGCAGCGCGGGGGCCCGGGGACTGATGCAGCTGATGCCCGATACCATTGAGCAGGTACGCGGCGCATTGAAGGAGGATACTACCTTTGCGGATATGTATGATCCCGAAATCAATCTCCGCGACGGCTGTTGGTACCTGGGATATCTGAGCCGCTTTTTTGACGGCGATCCCATTGAAATGGCCTGCGCTTACCATGCCGGCCCAAATAACGTAAAGCTGTGGATCATGAATTATGCGGCCGATCAGCAGAAGCTGCGGCTGGAGGAAATTCCCATGGAGGATACGCGCTACTATGCGGGAAAGGTTTATGACGCTTATGCGATCTATTATCAGCAGTATTACCCCGATCCGGCGTAAGCGGCTATGGGCGCTGCTGGCGGCGCTGCTGCTGGCGGTGCCCTGGTCGGCCCAGGCCGAAATGATGACCGATGTGGGCGTGCACCTGGGCATCATTTCGGTGGCCACCACCCAGATCAATCCGCTGACGCCGGTGGAGCGGGAATTTATGTCGCTCACCAGCCTGATCTATGAAGGGCTGATGTACCTGGATGACAACTACCAGCCCCAGCCCTGCCTGGCGGAGCGCTACAGCAGCAGTACCGATGGGAAAACCTGGTTTTTCTATCTCAGGGACGGCGTCAGCTTCCATGACGGCACGGGGCTTACAGCCTATGACGTGGCGGCTACGGCCAATGAGATCCTGCGCTTGGCCGCCGACGGCCAGGGACGGTATCAGTCGCTGAAATACTTTATCAATTCCATTGAAGCCAGCGACAGCCGCACGGTGGTGGTACGCACCAATCGCGCCAATTATGGCTTTTTGTACGCCATGACCTTCCCGGTGCTCAAGGCAAGCGAGGTGCAAGATCCCAACCCCGTGGGCACGGGCGCCTATCTGATGGAGATGTTTGAGCCCGGCGTGTACATGCTGCTTTCGGCCTATAACGGCTGGTGGCAGAATCTGCCGGAAAACCGACAGATCCTGGTCAACTTTTTCAGCACCAACCGGGAGCTGATATCGGCTTATGAATACAGCAACGTGGACGCTGTCCTGACCCGCGCGATCACGGCGGCGCAGTACCGCAGCGGCGTGAGCAGTTATAATATCGATTTCCGCACCACGCAGCTGGAAACGCTGCTGATGAATAACAACGCCCGGGAACTCAATGATGTGCAGGTGCGTCAGGCCATTCGGTACATGATCAATATGGATGATATCGTCAACAATGTGTACTATGGCATGGTGACCCGCACCGATACGCCGCTGATCCCGGGAACCTGGACCTATTGGAACGGGGATTACCATCAGGAATACAATAAACAGCGGGCCAATGAGCTGCTGGATGCGGCGGGCTGGGATAAGCTGGCCATCAATGAAGACGGCAATACGGTGCGCACCAAGATCATTGACGGCAAGGTGGCCAACCTGCACCTGCGCTTTTATGTGTACGAGGAGCAGGACAACAGCGTGCGCGTGGAGGTGGCCAACCGCATTGCCGACAGCCTGCTGGAGGTGGGCGTGGAGTGCAAGGTGGAAACGCTCACCTATAAGGAGGCGGCTGAAAAGCTCAGGGCGGGCTCCTATGACCTGTGCCTGGCGGCCTTCAATATCGATTTTACGCCCGATCCGGGCTACCTGCTGATCTCGGGCAATACCGCCAATTATATGCGCTACAGGTCCGCCGAAATGGACAGCCTGATCCAAAGCAAGCTGCGCGGTACCATGGAAGTGAGCGAATACGCCCAGACACTCAGGGAAATCCAGGACCTGTTCTGGCAGGATTGCCCGCTGGTATGCCTGTATTACCGCAACGGCGCTATCCTGACCCGCCGCATGTTTACCGACGCCCGCGACGTGCGCGAGCCCGAAGCGCTTCGGGGCATTGAATATTTCAAAAGATAGCGAAAAGCCCATGCCGGCGGTTTCGGCATGGGCTTTGCCATATTCAGACAGAAAACTACGCACCGGGCGCTCCCGCGGCACATATCGACTGGCGCTTATTGCTGCTTCCTTCCGGACCTGACAAGGTTCACGCTGTGATATCGCACGGGACCCGATGCGTAGCAAATATAGTATAACAAACTTCCGGGAAAAAAACAAGGATAATTTGCGTTTGACGGACTGGTTTATTGTATTTCCAGTTTATTTATGCTATACTTAACATTGGATTGTTATATTAAGGAGAAGAATATGAATTTTCCTGCAATCATCACACGAAAGAAGCTGGGGCATCCGCTCAGCGATGAGCAGATCGCCGCGTTTGTGAAGGGCGCCGCGGACGGCAGCGTGCCCGATTATCAGCTGGCCGCCCTGCTGATGGCCATTCGTCTCAACGGCATGGACGCCCGGGAAACCACTACCCTGACGATGGAAATGGCACGGTCCGGCGATATGCTGCATCCCGATGTGGGCGGCGTGCCGGTGGATAAGCATTCCACCGGCGGCGTGGGCGATACCACCACGCTGGTATTGGTGCCGCTGTGCGCGGCCTGCGGAGCCAAAATAGCCAAAATGAGCGGCCGCGGCCTGGGCCATACCGGCGGCACGGTGGATAAAATGGAATCCATCGGTATGAAGACCGATCTGCCGGAGGCGGATTTCCTGCGGCAGATCAGGGAAATTGGCTGCGCGGTCATCGGCCAAAGCGCCGAGCTGGCCCCCGCCGATAAAACGCTGTATGCCCTGCGGGACACCACCTCCACGGTGGACAGCCTGCCGCTGATCGCTTCATCCATCATGAGCAAAAAGCTGGCCTCCGGCGCCCAGGGCATCGTGCTGGATGTAAAGGTGGGCTCGGGCGCTATCATGCCCACCTATGAAGGCAGCCTGGAACTGGCCCGCGCCATGGTGGAGATCGGCACCCGGGCCGGCCGGCATGTATCGGCCCTGCTTACCGGCATGAATGAGCCGCTGGGCTCCTATGTGGGCAACCGCCTGGAGGTCAAGGAGGCCATCGATATCCTGCGGGGGAAAAGCGCCGGGCCCCTGCTTACCGTATCGCTGTGCCTGGGCGCGCAGCTGCTTATCGCTTCGGGCATCGTTAAAACCCCGGCGGAGGGGGAAAGCATGCTCCTGAAGGCACTTGGGGATGGCAGCGGGCTGGAAAAGCTGCGGCAGATGATTTCGTATCAGGGCGGCGACGGCAGCGTGTGCGATCATCCCGAAAGGCTGGCGGAGGCGCCCATCGTGCGGGATGTGCCTGCGCCCGGAGACGGCTGCGTTTCCCATATGGATACCGCCAAGCTGGGCTATGCCTCCCAGGAGCTGGGCGCCGGGCGCAAGCAGAAGACCGATGCCATCGATCCCCGGGTGGGCTTTATTATGCGCTGCCGGGTGGGCGACCAAATGCGGGCGGGACAGCCCCTTTGCACGGTATATGCCGCCCGGGAGACCGATTTTGAACGGGCGCGGGCCATGATCCTGGAAGCCATCTCCCTGTCTCATGATCCCGTTGAAAGGGAAAAACTGCTCTACGCGCTGGTCACCAGCGATGGGGTTCAGACATTCTGAAAGGAAATAAAGCCATGAAAAAATTTTTTGCGCTGTTATTCGCCGCGCTGCTGGCGTGCTGCTGCGTCTCTGCCCTGGCCGAAGCGCCGCTGACGGTGGACGAGCTGACCAATTTCTGGGATACACTGCTGGCATCGGCATTGGAGCAGGAGCCGGTGGAGCCCGAGGAGGACGAGGACGGGCTGTACGTATTTGAGCTTGACCAGATCACGCTGGTGTGCGCTGACGATACGCTGTCTGAAAACAGCCGTGTTCTGTATGCCGAGCTGCGGGGCGGCATTGAATCGCTGGCCGATGGACGGGAGATCGGCCCCGGCAGCACGCTAAAGCAGCTGCTGGCGGCTTACCCGCTGGATAACCTGAAGCTGAGCGGCAGCTATGATGAGTTCGCGCTCTATATCAACGGCTCGCTGCCGGATGCCGTCCATTACGCCGAGGCCCAGCGCGCCGGTTCCCATGTGCTGCAGGTGGAGCACAATGTCGTTACGCCCGATGGGGAAGGAGCCGAGCACTGCTTTATCGGCTATACCCTGGAAAACAACGTGGTTACCCATGTGTATTCCGGCGTGGTCCGGGAAACCATGGAGGAGGCGCGGCTGGATATTGAGGACTGCGCCAGCCTGCAGGAAAAAAGGGAATACAGCGCCTACGCCGCCGAGCAGCCCGAGCCCCTGGCCCGGGAGGATATGCTGTTTGCCGGCCGGCGGGGCGTGATCGACTTTGTAGGCGCCTCCGAAGGGGACCTGACCGCCGTCCTGGGCCAGCCGGAGGCCGATAACTGGGAGCAGGTGGATCATATTTATATGCGCACCATGGAATGGGAAGGCGTCACCGCCGCCCTGGCTTATGACGGGCGGAAGGAGCAAAGCGCCCTGGCCGCCCTGCAGATCTATGGCGACGCGCTGGAGGGCCCCCGGGGCGTGCATATGGATGATACGGTGGATGAAGTGCTGGCCCGCTTCCCCCAGGAGGATGGCGGCACGCTCTACGGCGACGGCGAAAACGCACCTTATGGCTTGCTGGACGTTTCGGAAGAGGGGCTTTACGCGCAGTTTGCCGTCCAGGTGGAGGAGCTCACTGCCGTGCTGAGCCTGGATTTTGTGGACGATGCCCTGTGGGTCATTACCTGCGAATACAAATAAACGCTGCGGAATCCTATTTTTCGGAAGGATGAGAATCCATGAAGATTGACCTGACTTGCCCTGTGGAGCTGTGGCACTACGCGCTGCCTACCCAGCAGTACCCGGCCTGCCGATTGCAGCTTTTTAACCTGACCGAGCAGACGGTGGTCAGCGTGCAGGCGGTTTTTTCCTGCTATGACGCCGATGGCATGATGATTTCCCGCCAGGTGGAGCGCGTGCAGCGCCTGGACGGAAAGGGGCGCACCGCCTTTGAAATGGCCGTGGAGATCGAAAACGGCATCCAGGCCGCCGGTATGGACTTTTCTGTGGAAAAGGTCTGGTTTGAGGATGGCACTATCTGGCGCCATACCGCCGATAATGTCTCCCAGTATACGCCCAATCTGCTGCCGGCCGGGCACAGGCTGGAGGTGCTGCGCTATCTGGCCGGCGCCGATGCCTTGGGGTATCCCATGGATCAGGGAGCGGTGTGGCTGTGCGTATGCGGCCGTCCCAATGCCGCGGGCGAGGATACCTGCCGCCGCTGCGGAAGGCTGAAGCGCGATGTGTTCACCAGCTTTAATGAAGCCACGGTGGAAAAGGTCATCTTCGAGCACGAGAATGCCATGGAGGAAAAGGCGCGCCAGGAGCGCGCCCAGGCCCAGCGTCAAGCCGAAGCCGAGGAAAAGGAAAGGCTGAAAAAGCGCCGCCGCCGCCGCCGGATCACCGGGGCTGTGGTGGGTACGCTGGGGGTGGCGGTGCTGGCCTTTGGCACCTATTTCCACGCCATTCCGTTTTATAAGTTCTATAACGCCAGCCGCCAGATGGAAAACGGCGTCTATACCGCCGCCAAGGCGGAGTTTGACGCACTGGCGGCCCAGCGCGGCCGGCGCAGCCTGCCCGTTCATATTGAGGCCATGGGCCTGGATGTGGATCTGCTGGATATGCGGCTGTATTACACGAGCGCCGAGCTTTCCAAGGAATGCAGGTATCGCCAGGCCGGCGAAACACTGGGCACCGGCACCATCCCTGCCCTGCGCACAGCGCAGGACGCCTTTGACAGCCTGGAAGATTATAAGGACAGTCCAACCCTGGCCAAGGAAGCGCGCTATCGCCGGGCGCATCTGCTGCTGTCTTCCCGCCAGTTTGAAAGTGTTGTTGCGCTGTGCGATGAAATGTCGGGATATAAGGATTCCGACGCGCTGCGCAGCAGCGCCCAGTATCAGTGGGCCGTCCAGCTGATGGATGGCGGCAGCTTTGCCGAGGCGCGGGAAAAGTTCCTGGCGCTGGGCAATTATGAGGATGCCGCCAACCGGGCGCAGCTGTGCCTGTACCAGCCTGCCGTGGCCGCCATCGACGCTGGGGATTACCGGCAGGCCATCGAGCTGCTGAACCAGCTGGATCCCAGCTATGAGGCTGCCGGCTATAAGCTGCAGGAAGCCTACTATGGCCTGGCCAATGAGTACTTTGCCGCCCAGGATTATGATACCGCCGCCGAATACTACCTGCTGGCCGGTGATTTCCGCGACGCCTTCAGCCAGGCCACGGCCTGCCTGTATGAGCCCGCCTGCCTGCTGCTGGAGCAGGGGCAGTATGCAGAAGCCAAGGAAATGTTTGATAAGATCCTGAGCTTCCGGGATTCGCTGGAGAAATCCTGGCAGTGCTGCGAAGCGCTGGGCCGCGCCGCCATGGAAGCGGGGGATTACGAGCTGGCCCGGACGTATCTGGGGGAAGCCATCGAATATGAACCTGCCCAGGCGCTGCTGCTGGAATGCTTCTATGTGCCTGCCGTGGCGATGCAGGAAGCCGGGGATATCGAAGGCGCCCTGGAGATGTTTGCCAGCATCGCGGGCTACCGGGACACCGATGAGCGCGTGAATCAGCTGTATTATGTTCAGGCCGAGACGCTTCTGGCGGATGGAAACTACGCCGATGCCGTGGCCGCCTTTGAAGCGCTGGCTGATTTTGAAGACAGCGCCCAGCGCCTGGAGCAGGCGCGGCACAGCCTTGCCCTGCAGCTGTTGGACGAGGGCAAGTATGCCGAAGCCATTGAACAATTGGAGGCGCTGGCTGATGCCGATGCGGCCGCTGAGGATTTGAACCGCGCCCACTATGCCTGGGGCAAAAAGCTGCTGGAGGAGGGCGAAAACCTGCTGGCGGCCGAGCAGCTCAAGCAGGCCGGGGACTATGAGGATGCCCACAGCCAGTATGAAGCCTGCATGTATGCCCTGGCGGAAGCGGCCATTGCCGCCGATGATTATGAAATGGCGGCGGTGTACCTGGAGGATATTCCGGAGTATGCCGACGCGGCCCTGCTGCGGCAGCGCAGCATCTATCATACCGCCGAATTGTATGCGGCCGACGGCAATCTGGGGGAAGCCGCGGCGCTGTTCGCCTCCATTGCCGATTTTGAAGATGCGGCCGACCAGGCGGCCGCCTGCTACGACGCCTATTATGGAACGGTGTACCGCCAGGCCAGGGACGCCATGGCGGCGGGGGATTACCTGACGGCGATCCAGGCCATGGAAACCGTGGAGCGCGAAAATGAAAGCCAAAGCTACGGCGATCTGGAACGCCTGTATCAGGAATCCTGCTATCTGTACGCCAATCAGCTTTACGATGAAAAGCGGCCCTATGACGCCCTGCCTTATTACCGCAATATCCTTGGGTATAAGGATGTGGAGCGCAAGCTGGACCGCGTGTGCTACCGCATGCTGGGCCGCTGGGTCAGCCGCACCGGTGTGGAAATGGAATTCCGGGAGGATGGCACCTGCACCATCGACGGGAAAGCCTATTATTTCCGCGGCAGCCAATTTGCCTTCTACGCGGGTACGCAGCCCGATCAATTGAAGGAAGAATGGACGATTTACGACTGCGACCAG
>JAFUGB010000064.1 GCA_017469605.1 Clostridia bacterium | reverse complement strand
GCAAATACATCGCATACCTCTACTCCTCCTATTCCAACAAAAACGACAGCCGCCTCACCGATAAAAAGAAGATTGTGGTGCTGGGCGCCGGCCCCATCCGCATCGGCCAGGGCGTGGAATTTGACTATTCCACCGTGCACGCCGTGCAAACCATCAAGCGCGCGGGCTATGAGGCCATCATCATCAACAACAACCCGGAAACGGTTTCCACCGACTACACCACCGCCGACAAGCTGTACTTTGAGCCCCTGACCCCCGAAGACGTAATGGCCATCATCGATTTTGAGCAGCCCCAGGGCGTGATCGCTTCCCTGGGCGGCCAGACCGCCATCAACCTGGCCCAGCCGCTGATGGACCGGGGCGTCACCATTATCGGCACCGATTGCGCCGCCATTGAGCGGGCCGAGAACCGGGACAGCTTTGAAAAGATCCTTTTGTCGCTGGGCATTCCCCAGCCCAAGGGCCAGGCCGTAACCAACATTGAGGCCGGCGTGGCCGCGGCGGCGGAGATCGGCTATCCGGTGCTGGTGCGCCCCAGCTTTGTGCTGGGCGGCCGCGCCATGCAGATCGTGGCCAACGAGCCCCAGCTGCGCAAATACCTGAAGGAAGCCGTGGAGATCGACGCCGACAAGCCCGTGCTGGTGGATAAGTACATTCAAGGCAAAGAGGTGGAGGTTGACGCCATCTGCGATGGGCTGGACGTGTTCGTCCCCGGCATCATGGAGCTGGTGGAGCGCACCGGCATTCACAGCGGAGATTCCATCAGCGTATACCCCACCTTCTCCATCTCCGACAAGGTAAAGGGCGTGATCCTGCAATACGCCAAAAAGCTGGGCCTGGGGATCGGCATCAAGGGGCTGTATAACATCCAGTTTATCGTGGACAAGCAGGAAAACGTATACATCATTGAGGTCAACCCGCGCTCCTCGCGTACCGTACCCTTCCTGAGCAAGGCCACGGGCTACAGCCTGGCCGATATCGCCACCGAGGTCATCCTGGGCAAAACCCTAAAGGAGCAGGGCATTTTCTGCCTGTATCCCGAGGAAAAAAAGCGCTTTTATGTGAAGGTGCCGGTGTTCTCCTTCAATAAGATCAAGGGCCTGGACGTATACCTCTCCCCCGAAATGAAATCCACCGGCGAGGCCATCGGCTATGACGATAAGCTGAATCGCGCGCTGTACAAGGCCCTGCAGGCCGCCGGCATGCGGCTGCAAAACTACGGCACGGTGTTTGCCACCCTGGCGGGCCGCGACAAGGAAGAGGCGCTGCCCCTGATCCGCCGCTTCTATAACCTGGGCTTCAACATCCAGGCCACCGAAGGCACGGCCCGGTATTTCAAGGAGCACGGCATCCGCACCCATGTGCTGCGCAAAATCAGCGAGGGCAGCCAGGAGATCCCCGACGCCCTCCGGCAGGGGCACCTGGCCTACGTGATCAACACCCGCAGCGTGGGCCAATTGGACCAGGCCACCGACGGCGCCGAGATCCGCCGCCTGGCCACCGAGAACAACGTAACCATTTTCACCTCGCTGGACACCGTGCGCGTGCTGCTGGATGTATTGGAGGAAACCACGCTGACCATTTCCACCATTGACGCCTGATCCCCCTTCTGAGGCATACAAATATGAAACAAACCCTTTTTACCATCACCGAAAACGCGCCCCTCACTCCCGACGTATACCGCATGCGGCTGGCGGGCGATACCAGTGAGATCACCGCGCCGGGGCAGTTTGTCAATATCCGGCTGGCGGGGCTGTACCTGCGGCGGCCGATCTCAGTATGCGACTGTGAAGGCGATCTGCTGACGCTGATCTATAAAACAGTGGGCAGGGGCACGGAGCAGATGGCCCGCATGCGGGCCGGGGAAAAGCTGGATATACTCACCGGCCTGGGCAACGGCTATGACCTGCGGGAAAGCGGCCAACGTCCGCTGCTGCTGGGCGGCGGCGTGGGCGTGCCCCCGCTGTACCTGCTGGCCAGGCGGCTGGCCGGGCAGGGCAAGCAGGTTTCCGCGATCCTGGGCTTTAACACCCGGAGCGAGGTTTTTTACGCGGATGAATTCCGGGCCCTGGGCTGTGACGTAACAGTGACCACCGCCGACGGCAGCCAGGGCGTAAAGGGCTTTGTCACCCACGCGCTTCCCGCCGATTTTACCTATTTTTTTGCCTGCGGCCCTGAGCCCATGCTGAAGGCTGTCAGCAACGCCTGCCCCACCTCCGGCCAGCTCAGCCTGGAGGAGCGCATGGGCTGCGGCTTTGGCGCCTGCATGGGATGCAGCATCCAGACGGCGGGCGGTCCCAAGCGCGTATGCAAGGATGGCCCTGTTTTCAAAAAGGAGGAGCTGCCATGGAACGCCTGAACGTAACCCTGTGCGGCATTCCCCTGGAAAACCCGGTGATCCCGGCCAGCGGCACCTTCGGCTACGGCTATGAGTTTGCGGCGCTGTACGATATCAACATGCTGGGCACCTTCTCCTTCAAGGGCACCACCCGGGAGCCCCGCTTCGGCAATCCCACGCCCCGCATCACGGAGACAGCCTCCGGCATGCTCAACGCCATTGGCCTGCAAAACCCCGGCGTGGACGCGGTGATCGCCCGGGAGCTGCCCCAACTGAGGCGAGTCTTTCACAAGCCGGTCATCGCCAACATCAGCGGCTTTTCCGTGGAGGAATACGCCCAG
>JAFUGB010000063.1 GCA_017469605.1 Clostridia bacterium | reverse complement strand
GCGGCTCTGCTCCGGGTGATGGAAGGAAATGGCCTCATACATCTGCATTTCCACAGTAAAAATGGGATCCAGCGACGTCATGGGCTCCTGAAAAATCATGGAAATTTCCCGGCCGCGCACGTTGCGCAGCTCCTTTTTGCCAAGCCTGGTCAGCTCTTTTTCCCCCTCCTTGCTGTCATAGCGGATGGAGCCCTCGCTGACCCTGAGCGGATAGGGCAGCAAGCCCAATATGGCGTTGGCGGTAATGCTCTTGCCGCAGCCCGATTCGCCCACGATGCCAAAGGAGCATTTCTTTTTGATGTCCAGGTCCACCTTGTCCAGCAGCCGGACGGTATTTTTGCCCCGAAGGGTGGTAATTTTCAGATTTCTGATTTCCAGCAGGTTTTTCATCCTTCGCCCTCCCTTACAGCTTCAGCTTGGGATCCAGCACATCCCGCAGCGCGTCTCCCAGGATGTTGAAGGAAAGGATGGTCATAATGATGAACAGCGCCGGAAAAATAACCAGCCAGGGCGCCCGCTCCATGAACTTGCGGGCATCGGAAAGCATGGAGCCCCAGGAGGGATTGGGCGGCTGGATGCCCAGGCCCAGGAAGCTCATGGAAGCCTCGGTGAGGATGGCGCCGGAAAGTGCCAGCGTGGCCTGCACGGTGAAGGGCGCCATCACGTTGGGCGTTACGTGTTTAAAGAGTATCTTCATTTTTTTGAGGCCGATGGAACGGGCGTTGGCGCTATAGTCGGTGGACTTAACCGTTTTCACCGATGCGCGCACCGTGCGGGCGAATACCGGGATATTCACGATGCCAATGGCGATCATGGTATTGACGATGCTGGGCCCCAGCGCCGCCACAATGAACAGCGCCAGCAGGATGGACGGAAAGGCGAAAATAACGTCCATCACCATCATGATCACCGTTTCGGTCCTGCCCTCAAAAAAACCGGCGATCATGCCGAACAGGTAGCCGAAGCCCGCGGCGATGCCCACGGCCACGATGCCCACCACCAGCGATACCCGGGCGCCGTACACGATGCGGCTGAACACATCGCGGCCAAAGTTATCGGTGCCGAACCAGTAAGCGGCGCATGGGCTGATCAGCTTATCCTTGGCATGCATTTTGGCCACGTCATACCGGGCAATCCAGGGGGCAAAAATGGCCATCAGGATCACGATGCCCACGCCGATCATGCCCGCCCGGCCCATGGGATCGTTCCAAAGCTGGCGCAGCAGGCTTTCATTGCCGGGAAGCGCGCGATTTTTTACCGGTCTGTTGGTTTTTAACAGTTTCATCTGCGCTCCTCCTTTCTCAGCTGTAGGTGATCCTGGGATCGATGTAGGTATACAGGATATCCACCAAAAGGTTAATGATCACATACAGGAACGCGATGAACAGCACACAGCCCTGCACCACCGGGAAATCCCGCTGGGAGATGCCGGTAAGCACATACTGGCCCAGGCCGGGAATGGAGAAGATCTGCTCAATCACCACCGTGCCGCCCATCAGGCCGCCGATCTGCATGCCGATCAGCGTTACGATGGGAATGGAGCTGTTTTTGAAGGCATGGCGGAAGATGGTGACCCGTTCGGGCGCGCCCTTGGCGCGGACAGCCTTGATATAATCCTGGCGCAGCACCTCCAGCATGGAGGAACGGGTCATGCGCATTACCGATCCGGCCATGACCGAACCCAGGATAAAGGCGGGCAGCAGCATGATTTCCATGTTGGTGCCGAAATTTTCAAACAGGCCCACATACTTGACCGGCGTGTAATAATGGAAAGCCTTGGAGAAAAACAGGATCAGCAGCGTGGCCGAAGCGAAATTGGGCACCGAAACGCCCAGCAGCGCCACCACGCGGACGATCCGGTCAATGACGCTGTTGCGCTTGAGCGAGGACAGGATGCCCAGGGGCAGCGCGATGATCCAGGCGATCACGCAGGCCAGGATGGCCAGCTCCGCGGATATTTTGAACCTGATCATGATCTCCGGGAACACCGGCGCGCCCGTGCGGAAGGATTCGCCAAAGTTGCCGGTGAGCGCCTTGCCGATCCAGGAAAAGTACTGCTGGACCAGCGGCTTATCCAGCCCCAGCTTGGCCTCCCACATGGCCCGCAGCTCGGGCGTTTCCTCAATGCCCAGGATGCCGGACACCACATCGCCGGGGATCAGCTGCATGATGATAAATATCGCGATGCTCACGCCGATCAGTATGGGGATCAGCGACAGCAGCCGCCGGATGATATAATCGCGCATACCATGCTCCTTCTGCCGTAATAGAGCGAAAACGTGTTCTTCCTTTTACAAAAGGCAAAGAACCAAAGAAAACGCGCATTGCCGCGCACAGCCTTTCCCAGGCGAAAAGTACAGGCGCGGCGTTATCGCACCGCGCCTGCCCGTATTGGATGCCGGTTTACTTGGCCAGGGTCACGCCGGCAAAGTTATTGGCGTTGGAAGCGTTGGGGGCAAAGCCCTGCAGCGCGGGGGAAGCCAGGAAGTATTCCTGGGGGCTGGCCACGATGGCCACGATGCAGTCGTCCAGGATGATGTTGATGGCTTCCTTGTAGTATTCCTCGCGCACGGCGGCATCGGAGGTGGCCACGGCCAGCTCGCACAGCTCATCCACGCGGGCATTGGAGTAATCCTGGATGTTGGCGGAGGAGCCGGTCTTGAAGAAGAAGGCCACCGCGCGGCTGGGATCAGAACCGGCGCCGTTCTGGCACACCATGATATCAAAGTCATGGCCGTTCCAGGCGTCCAGATACTGGCCGCGCTCCACATCCTGCACGTTCACCTTGATGCCGATCTCGGAGAGCTGCTGCTCCACCACCAGGCCGGTATCGCGGATACTGTCCAGCAGGCCCACGATGATGTTGGTTTCAAAGCCGTTGGGATAGCCGGCTTCGGCCAGGAGCTGCTTGGCCTTTTCGATGTTCTGGGTGTAATATTCGTTTTCGGTCACGTCCACGGCCCAGTGGCCCAGGGAAGCGGGCACAAAGCCGGAAACGGTGGCTTTGCCGTTGAAGGCGAACTCAATGATCTCCTCGCGATCCAGGGCCAGGTTGACGGCCTGGCGCACCAGCGGATTATCAAAGGGCGCCCGGTTCACATTGAGGAACAGGCCGGTATAGTTGCGGCTCTGATAGGAAACCACCTGGATGCTGTCATCGCCTTCCACCAGGTCCAGCATGGCGGTATCGGCCACGATCAGGTCCACCGCGCCGGTGCGCAGGGCGGCCAGGCGGGCGGAGGCGTCCGTCATGACATAGAATTCGATGGCGTCAAAGGATGCCTTGCCGGCTTCGTCAAAATAATCGGCATAGGCGTTCACGGTCACATGGTTATCGGGAACCCATTCGCCCAGGGTATAGGGGCCGGTGCCGCCGTCAGCCAGCAGCAGGCTGCCGTCGTTGGCTTCCACCACATCCTTATCCACGATGGAGCAGTAGGAGGAGGACAGGTTGGCCAGGAAGGGGGCGTTGATATTTTTGAGGGTGATTTTCACCGTCAGTTCATCCACCGCTTCCACGGTATCGATATCGCCCACATAGCTGGAGGAATTGCCCAGCGCGCCCACAGCGGGATCCAGGATGCGCTCAAAGGAATACTTGACATCCTCCGCGGTCATCCTGCGGCCGGAATGGAAGGTCACGTTATCCGCCAGATGGAAGATATACGTGGTATCGTCGGGCTGCTCCCAGCTGGTGGCCAGCTCGGGAATCACGTTCAGGTTTTCATCCACATCCACCAGCGTATTGTACATCTGGCCGATCATACGCATGGAAGCAACGGCGGAAATGGTATGGGGATCAAACCCGCCTGCGGCATCGGCATCCACGCCGTAGCGCAGCACGTTTTCCTCCGCCATCGCGCCGGACAGCAGGGACAGGGCCATGACCAGGGCCAAAGCCAGGGCAAACAGTTTTTTCATGGTTCCACCTCTTTCTCTATTTTCAAGGCGTTCGCGCCTCGATGTGCCGAAAAAGCCTTTGCGGCCTTCCACAAGAAAATATAACGGCTTGCCTTTATGCATGAACATTCTATCATATCTTTTCCAGCGATTCAAGACAATTCTTCAGGCTGTCCGCAGCGTGATTTTTTCCTTCTTTTCCCAACGTCCCTTGTGGTATACAATGTACATGATGGTGCTGCTCAGCAGCCATCCCGCGGGATAGCTGAGCCCCACAAACAGCGGATCCTGTATGAATTTTGTGCCGATGAACAGATACGTCTGGCGGAAAACCACAAAGGAAAACAGCGTGATCAGCATGGGCGACAGCGAATCCCCCGCGCCGCGCAGCGCTCCGGCGTAGATTTGGGAAGCGCAGAAGGGAATGTAGAAGGGTGACAGGTACAGGATGAACCGGCGGCCATAGGCGATCACCTCGGCATCGCTATTGAACAGCCCCAGCGCGCCGTCGGCAAACAGCATCAGGCCCACCACGATGACTGCCGTGCCCGCGTAGTCCATTAGCACGGCGGCGCGGGTGCCCTCCCTGGCCCGGCGGATATTGCCCGCGCCCACATTCTGCCCCACAAACGTGGTATTGGCCATGCCGATGCACATCATGGGCAGCCAGGCAAAGGCATCCAGCCGGTTATAGCTGGCCCAGCCCGCCATGCAGGAGGATTGGAACGCATTGATGTAAGCCTGGACGAATACATTAGAGAAGGAAACGATGCTGTTCTGCAAGCCGCCCGGCAGGCCAAAGGCCAGGATCCTGCGCAGGATATGCCCATGGATGCGAAGGTCCCGGGGGATCAGTCGGTAGCTTTCCTCGCTGCGGCTGAGCACAAACAGCGTAAGCAGCGCCGAAAGGAACTGGGAAATAATGGTGGCCCAGGCCACGCCCGCCACGCCCATGCGGAAAGCGATGACAAACAGCAAATCCAGCGCCACATTCATGCTGGCCGAAAAGATCAGGAAATACAGCGGCCTGCGGCTGTCCCCCACGGCGCGCAGGATACCGCTGCCGATGTTGTAGAACATGAGCCCGCCAATGCCCGCAAAATAGATGCGCAGATA
This sequence comes from Clostridia bacterium, assembly GCA_017469605.1. GTDB lineage: Bacteria > Bacillota > Clostridia > Christensenellales > Aristaeellaceae > SFMI01. The sequence continues at coordinate 536 of JAFUGB010000063.1, read as the reverse complement.
AAGGATGGCGCCCTCCAGCACATCCTCAGGCGTATCCATGAGCCGGAGCAGCACAGGCGTTACCGACACACCCAGGGCCGTAACAACCACGGCGGCAACCAGCGTGAGCAGCAGCGCGGTGTGCACGGCGTCGTGCACGCCCTTATGGTCCCTGGCCCCGAAAAACTGCGAGATCACCACGCCCGCTCCCATGGCCAGGCCGGTGAAAAAGCCGATCAGCGAATTGATCACACTGCCGGTGGAGCCCACGGCAGCCAGGGCTTCCTTGCCCACAAAACGGCCCACCACTACGCTGTCCACCGTGCTGTATAGCTGTTGGAAAATTTGCCCGATCAGCATAGGCAGGGCGAAGGAAAGCAGCAGCCTTGGAATGCTGCCCTGGGTCATATCCACACTTCTGCGTTGTCCGGCCATAATGTATCCTTTCATTGGTTTGATATGCAACATCCAGTATATCATGGTTTGCCCTGCCGTCAAGCAAATCCTTTTAAAAATTCAACTTTTTTTGACAATGCACGGCAAAAGCTGTATAATGG
>JAFUGB010000062.1 GCA_017469605.1 Clostridia bacterium | reverse complement strand
GGAAGCCAGTTGGCTGGCTTCACTCCAGGTGATATCGCGCAGATCCTCAACCAGGGAGGAGATCACCGCGCGGGCCCGGGCGGTGCGGCGGTAATCATACATTTCGCCGCCCACCGGTATTTCGGAACGGATGCGCATATAAGTCACAGCGGCGTAGCCCCGAAGCCGATAGGTGCCGCCGCGGTCCAGCTCGGGCGTGGCCCAGTCCGATTTGTAGGCCAGCTTATCCCGAAGGCGCGTCGCCTCGCCGTTGGTCAGCGTCACCTCCACGCCGCCCAGCGTGTCAATGATATCGGCCACGCCCTTCCAGTTTACCAGCACGTAGTGCTCCACCTGTATGCCAAAGTGGGTGCGGATGATATCCATGGTATCTTCCAGCGAAAACCGGCGGGCAATGCCGTTGATGCGGCCGGGCTGCCGGTCGGGGCGCATCACCAGCAGATCCCGCACGATGGATACCAGCATGATGCGGTTGGCCGTACTGTCCAGCCCCACCAGCATGATGCCGTCGGTGTTGCCGGGGGACTGATAGCTGCTTTCATTGCGGTCGGAGCACATCAGCAGGTAAAAGGTGACGCCGTAGGGCAGTGCGGGGATTTGATCCGCCTCCAAGGGAACAATGGGCCTGGGCGTGGGCAGCGCCTCGGCCGCCGCGCCCAGCGAAAGCAGCAAAGCCAGCAGCAGCGCAAGCAGTTTTTTCAGCATGGCGCGGTTTCCCCGGTTTCGGGATCGTAGCGCTCCAGCGCCGTGGACGATTCATGGAACAGCTCCAGCGAAAAATCATCGGGGTAGCCCTGTTCGTAAACCACCCGTTTGATCCCGGCGTTGATGATGATCCGGGTGCACATGGAGCAGGGCTGGTGCGTACAGTACAGGGTGCCGCCGTCAATGGATATGCCCAGCTTGGCGGCCTGGATGATGGCGTTTTGCTCGGCGTGAATGGCAAAGCACAGCTCCGCGTGGGTGCCGCTTTTTACCCCCAGCCTGCGGCGCATGCATTCGCCCCGCTCCACGCAGGTTTTCAGCCCGGCGGGCGCGCCGTTATAGCCGGTGGCCAGCACGCGCTTGTCTTTTACGATCACGGCGCCGATGGCGCGGCCCTCGGTAAAACAGCTGGTCCATGTGGATACCAGATGCGCCATTTCCATAAAGCGGCGATCCCATTTGCTCACCCTGCACGCCTCCTTTGCGGTAAGTTTGGTTCAGGCTCTCATTTTAGCGCCTTCATGCCGCGCTTGTCAATGCATTCGGTATATTATTGAAAGAAAATATCAAAATGTTCGTAATATTTGCCGCTGCGCCCCTTGACAAAGGCGGGATGATGCGTTTACAATGAATAAGACCGGCTGAAAAGCGGGAGCACTTTCGTGTCCTCGCGATGCTGTTTTTCGATACACATGTTTCTGTGTCCTTAATGTTCGGGGGAAATGCCCTTTTGCATGATAAAGCAAGCGCCTATCTTGCTCTTGTTTGTTTTGTGATGTATGGGTGTCATGTTCATGATGTGGCTGAATAGCAGCATATGGCCGTGCAGGTTGTTTTCCTGTACGGTTTTTTGTGCTGGTCGCTGATAAAATAATTGGACAAATGGAAAATCTGAAAGGAAAGAGAGGAAAAGGACCGGGTGAATATATGGCTTGCAATCGCATTGATCGTGGTATTCGCGCTTGCCGCGGCACTGGGCGGCTACGTGTTTGGCTATAACCGCCGTAAAAAAGAAGCCGAGCAGAAGATCGGCAGCGCGGAAGATCATGCTAAAAAACTGGTGGATGACGCTGCCCGCAAGGCCAGCGAAATCAAAAAGGAAATGGAACTGGAAGCCAAGGAGGAGGTCCTCCGGCTCAAGACCAAGCTGGATGATGAGATCCGCAGCCGCCGCGCTGAAATGCAGCGCAATGAACGCCGCGTGATCCAGCGCGAGGAAACCCTGGACAAGAAGACCGATAACCTGGAAAAACGCGAAGAGGCCATCAACCAAAAGGCCGAGCAGACCCAGACGCTGTATGACGAGGCTGAGCAGCTGCGTGACAAGCAGGTAAAGGAGCTGGAGCGCATCGCCGGGATGACCCAGGACGAGGCTGAGCAGATGATCATCAGCCGCGTGCAGAAGGAAGCCTATCACGACGCCGCCGCCATGGTGCGCGAAATCGAGGCCAAGGCCAAGGATGAGGGCGAAAAGAAGGCGCGCAATATCATCGCTTTGGCCATCCAGAAGTGTGCCGCCGACCATGTGGCCGAAACCACGGTATCGGTGATCAACCTGCCCAATGACGATATGAAGGGCCGCATCATTGGCCGCGAGGGCCGCAATATCCGTGCCCTGGAAACCGCCACCGGCGTGGACCTGATCATTGACGATACGCCCGAGGCCGTGATCGTATCGGCCTTTGATCCCGTTCGCCGTGAAATTGCCCGCATCGCCATTGAAAAGCTGATCCAGGACGGCCGTATCCATCCCGCCCGCATCGAGGAAATGGTGGAGAAGGCCAAGAAGGAAGTGGATAACCAGATCCGTGAAGCCGGCGAACAGGCCATTTTCGAGACTGGCCAGCATGGACTGCATCCCGAGCTGGTCAAGCTGCTGGGCCGCATGCGCTATCGCACTTCCTACGGCCAGAATGTGCTTAAGCACTCCATTGAGGTCAGCCACCTGGCCGGCCTGATGGCCGCCGAACTGGGCGCTGATGTGCAATTGGCCAAGCGCGCCGGCCTGCTCCATGATATCGGCAAGGCTGTGGACCATGAGCAGGAGGGCACCCATGTACAGCTGGGTGCCGAATTGGCCCGCAAGTATCATGAAAACAATGACGTGATCCACTGCATCATGGCCCACCATAATGACGTGGAGCCCCAGACCGTGGAGGCTGTGCTGGTGCAGGCTGCCGACGCCATCAGCGCTGCCCGGCCCGGCGCCCGCCGTGAGAGCCTGGAGAATTACATCAAGCGCCTGGAGAAGCTGGAAGCCATCGCCAATGAATTTGCCGGCGTGGAAAAATCCTATGCTATCCAGTCCGGCCGCGAGGTGCGTATCATGGTCAAACCCGAGGATATCACCGATGAGGGGACCAAGGTCATGGCCAAGGAGATCGCCAAGCGCATTGAACATGAGCTGGAATATCCCGGCCAGATCCGCGTCAACGTGATCCGCGAGACCCGCTGCACGGAATACGCCAAATAATAAGCAGACAATTTAAAGGAAGCTTGAAATACAGCTTCCTTTTTTGCGTGCAAAGATATTGAAAGCGTTTTCCTGCGTTCACAGCCGCCCGAAAATCTAAGCGGCCGCCGCATGACAGGGAGCGGGGGAACAGCTGTCCGCCCAGGCTATCGGCCTGCTGATCAAGCTGGCAAAAGTGGG
>JAFUGB010000061.1 GCA_017469605.1 Clostridia bacterium | reverse complement strand
GCTGCTGGGCCTGTCGGAATGGGCTGGGGCGGCCATAACGGGCAAAGCCACCCTGCGGCGCTATTTTAACCGGGACGGGCAGGAGATCGGCGCGTACTTTTACGCCGAAAAGCTGCGGCTGAACGATGTGACCCGGGAAGTGCGCCTGGAATACGGCTATCAGCCCGAAAAGGGCCTGTACCTGTCCTTCCGCTGTCCCGCCGCAAAAGAGCAGGACAACGTGCGCATATCGCTGCACATGAAGCGCAGCGGCGAGGGCTGGACGGTAAACGGCGAGCTGCGGGACACCAACGGCGCCTATACCGCAAAAGGCAAAACCGACGGCCGGTTCACGCTGACGGCTTCCCTGAAGCAAAACGGCAAAACGCTGTCCTCCGGCCTGACGCTGCAAATGGCGGAAGGCAGCGCGGCTTTTGATTGCCAAAACAACAAAACAACGGTGCTGACGGGCACGGTGTACTGGGCGCGTGCTGACTTGCCGGAGCGCAATCCTCCGGCGGCAAGCGGCACCGTGGACGACGTGGCCGACGCCATGGCCCGGCCGCTGCTCTTGGCCCTGCGCCAGGCCGCGCCGGACAGCTGGCAGCAGATCCTGCACGCGCTGTCGCCCACGGCCTGGATCGACGCCCAGAAGGAGGACGAATCAATATGAAAAAATGGCTGAGCTTCTGCCTGTGTCTGGTTCTGCTGCCCGTGATTTGCGGCGCGGAAGACACCAGTCAAACCGATATCGCCGCGCTGATGGCCCGGCAGGTCAGCGGCAACAGCACGCTGCGCACCCAACTGACAGCCGAGCTTTCGGAAGCCGTGCCTTCCTTTCTGGATGCCGGCCGCTGGCAATCGCTGCGCGCCGCCGCGGCCGATACCGCCGTTGAAACGGCCTACATCTTCAGCCGCGCCGGGGAAACGCTGGGCAATTCCCAGGCCGTAATCACCCTGAAGCGCGGCGATGAAGCGCTGTCTGTGCTGCGCGTCAGCGGCCGGGGCGAGCAATGGCGGCTTTGGGGCGACGCCCTGGGCGATACCGCGCTGGGGCTGCCCCGGGATACCAGCCTGCTTTTCAGGGACCGATACCTCACCCTGGCGGGTTGGGGGGCTGTGCTGCTGCGGGGACTGGGCTTTACGCAGGCCCAGGTTGATCCCCCCGTCCAGGGGCAGTGGCCCTCCCTGTATCGGTTCATCGCCGCGGCGTTCACCGAAACCGACGCCTGGAAGGAGCAGGCCGGAAGCCTGCTGAGCAAGTATACCGATCAGATTTCCTCCTGGATGCAGGAGAAAACCAGGCTGTACCTGATCATGGACAGCACAAAAGGCATGGGCACGCAATCCGAAATCAAGCTGGAGGGCAGCGATTTGGCGGAGGAAGCGCTGGCGCTGCTGGATATGTTTTATCACGATTCCGCGCTGCTGGCGCTGCTGCGGGACAGGATGACCGAGGCCGAGGCCCAGAGCTACCTGGAGCCCGGCATGCTCCTGCTGTATGAGCAGGTGCTGCGGAACATGGAGCTCCCCGAAAAAATGGTATTTTCACGCCTGTATGACCACGACGGCGCCCTGGAGCGCACCACCCTGCGCCTGCCCCTGGCGGATGGCGGCGTGCTGGTATGGGAAATGGCCGGCGATACCAATACCTACGGCCTGGAGAAGGACGACAGTTGGCTGCGCGTCAGCGTGAACGCCCTTTCAGCGGGCAGCTGGCAGGGTGATTTTTCGGTGAAACAGGCGGCGCAGAGCTATGCCGGCCAGTACCAGCTGTTCGTTTCCATGGAGCCCGTATATGAGGATGAAAACGCCGACGGCCGGGAACGCCGGCAGAACGGCGTCATTACCCTGCTGATCACCCCGGCGGCAGATGAAAGCCTGCCTTCCCAAACCCTGACCTTAACGGTCAGCGCCCGGGCGGGGCTGGCCAACGATCAGCCCGCCCATTGGAACGCGGACCTGGATTGGCAGGAGGCCGACACCGGCGCATATGCCCATATTGCCCTGAAGACCCGCACCGGCGCGGCGATCCAACAGGCCGAGGCGCCGGAAAATACGCTGGACCTCGCCCAGGCCGACGATCAAACCCGCCGGGCGCTGATGGCGCAGGTGCTTGCGCATTACGGTCAGCTGCTGCCGGCGGCCCCATGAGGAATCACAGGAAGGGATGCTGAAAATGAAAAAGCTCTTTGCTTTTTTGGTTTTGCTCATGTTGGCGCTGGGAAACGTCAATGCCCGGGCGGAGCAGGGAACGCGGGTCCGTCTCACGGTTTCATTTCCGCCGGATTGGAATGTCCGAAGCACCAGCCTGCTCCGCGTCCTGGACGGCTCCCCGCTGAATTTATCCATCCTGCCGGACGACATTGATCTTTCGCTGGCCACCGGGGAAAATCCTACATGCCTGCTGCGGGTGGCCGCCGATGGCGACGGCGCCGCGCTTTACAGCGATTTGACCCCCAGCTATGTCCTCCGCGTGCGCATTCCCCCAAGCTCCCCGTCCGCCGATCCCCCGCCGGCGGAATCCCCACAGCAAAAGGCGCAAACCGAAGACCGGATCCAGCAGCTCATGGCGCTTTCTCGGCCTTACGTGCAGCAAATTGCCGATTTTATTGCGCAGGTGCAAAAAACCACCGCGTTTTCCGAGGACTACAGCGTAATGACCATGGAACTGACCACCGATCTTTTAAACGGCCTGCTGGATACGCTGGCGGACGGCCTGCGCGCCGATGCCGCCCTGGCGGACCGTCTGAACGTATCGCTGCAAAGGATCAATCCCTTCCTGCCCCAGGGGCGGAAGCTCAGCGCCCAGGAAATCCAGGATACGCTGGCGGACAGGTTGCAGGCGCTCCGCGTTCCGGGAAATCAGATATACGCCACGCTGCGCACCCGCAGCGGCCAGGATGGCACCGGTACGCTGGAGATACGCGCGCCGCGGGATACGGTGATGACCTATGAAGCGTCCCCCGGCAGCAACGCCGTGGCCGTTTGGGCCGGCGAGCATCAGCTGCTTTCCGGACAAATTGAAAAAGCCGTCCCGGACCTGCCCGCGCCGAGCATCCCATCCGACGGCAAAATACTGGAGCTGAACGACTTGGGCGTCGTAAATATCCAGCGCCTTTTGCTGGACGCGCAGCTGTATGGCATCCCGGCGCTGACCGGCACGGGAAAATAATTTGCGCAAATAACCGTCCGCCCCCGCCGGCGCTGGAACCGACAGGAGCGGACGGTGATGTGATTTTGGGGGAAGATCCGGGAAAGATCTTTTATTTGCTTTAAGTGTAGCAGATAAATGTGAATAAGTTTTGAACAGAATATGAATAATCCGGCATTTCGGGAAACAAATTTTCCCTTGGGCGGCGCCTGTCCTGTTATTTGCTGAACAGCGCCTCGGTAAACTGCTTGGCCTCAAAGGCCTGCAGGTCATCGATGCCCTCGCCCACCCCGATATACCATACCGGCACGCCCAGCTCCCTGCGGATGGCAATGGCCACGCCGCCCTTGGCGGTGCCGTCCAGTTTGGTCAGGATGATGCCGTTGATCTCCACAGCCTCCTTGAACATTTTCGCCTGGTTGATGCCGTTCTGGCCGGTGGTGGCGTCCAGCACCAGCATGCAGCGAATGGTGGCTTCGGGATATTCCCGGTCGATGATGCGGCGCATTTTACCCAGCTCATCCATCAGGTTCTTTTTGTTATGCATGCGGCCGGCGGTATCCACGATCAGCAGGTCGATGCCCCTGGCCTTGGCCGCCTGTACGGCGTCATACACCACGGCGGCGGGATCGCTGCCGGGCTGGTGCTTGATCAGCTGCACGTTGGCGCGCTCGGCCCACACCGCCAGCTGCTCATCAGCGGCGGCACGGAAGGTATCGGCGGCCGCCAGCATCACGGTGCGTCCGATCTCCTGGAAGCGCAGGGCCAATTTGCCGATGGTGGTGGTTTTTCCCACGCCGTTGACGCCCACCACAAACATTACCATGGGCCAGCCCAGGGGCGGACGCGGAATGTTCATTTCCTCGGTGAGCAGGTCCTTGAACATTTGCCGGGCGACGGCGGCATCCCTGACCTTTTTTTCCTCTACGCGGCTTCGCAGCTCATCAATGATTTCGGTGCTGGCCTTCACGCCCACGTCGCTGAGCAGCAGGATATCGGTAAGCTCCTCATAAAAATCGTCGTCGATCACCTGCGTGTTTTCCACCAGCTCGTCCACGCGCTCAGTCAGGTTGCCGCGGGATTTGCTCAGTCCCTTTTTCAGCCTGTCAAAAAAGCCCATATTGCTTCCTCCTATTCCTTATAATTCTCCAGGTTCACGCTCACCATGCTGGATACTCCCTTTTCCTCCATGGCCACGCCGTACAGCGAATCGCAGCGCTCCATGGTGCCCTTGCGGTGCGTGACCACCACAAACTGGGTGGTTTGGGCGAACTCCACCAGATAATCGGCAAAATAACTGATATTGGCGTCATCCAGGGCGGCCTCGATCTCGTCCAGGATGCAGAAGGGCGAAGGCTTGACCTTGAGCATGGCAAACAGGATGGCGATGGCCGTCAGCGCGCGCTCACCGCCCGAAAGCAGCGACAGCAGCTGCAGCTTCTTTCCCGGCGGCTGGGCCACCACTTCAATGCCGCAGTTCAGCGGATCCTCGGGATCGGTAAGCTTGAGCTCGGCCTGGCCGCCGCCGAACAGGCGCACAAAGGTCTGCTGGAAATTGGTATTGAGCTTGTCAAACTCGGCAACAAACTGCTTTTCCATCTGGCCCAGCAGCCGCTTGATCAGGCTCCGCAGGTCGCTTTCGGCCTTTTCCATGTCCTCCTTTTGCCGGGACATATCGTCAAAGCGCTCTTTGGTTTGCGCGTATTCCTCCACGGCATGGGCGTTGATGGGCCCCAGCTCGCGGATCTCGCGCCGCAGGCTGTTGGCGTCCCGTTCGCCCGAGGTCAGGAAAAATTCCCCCGGGGGCAGCCGGTATTCCTCCGCCGTGGCCAGCGTGGCTTCGTAGGTGTTCCACATGTGTTCGGCCAGGGTGTTCTGCTCGCCTTCGGCCTTGGAATAAAGCAGCTCGGTGCGGTGCAGCTGATCGCCGTCCCGGGTATGCTGATCATGCAATTGCTCGTTTTCCTGCATCAGCACGCGCTGGCGCTCGCTCTGGGTCTGGCGCTGCTGCTCCAGCCGGTCGGTCTCGGCGTCGGCGGCCTGGGCCGCGGCGGTCTGCTCCTCCACAGCCTGGCTCAGCTCCTCGCCCTGCCGCAGGGCGGTTTCGGCCTCCTGCCGTTGGACGCGGACCTTTATTTCAATGCGCTCCAGCGCCTGCAGCAGGCTTTCCCGCTCCTCGGCCCAGCGCACCTTATCCCGGCGCAGCGTTTCAATGCTGTGCTCCATTTCGGCATAGCGCAGCTTCTCCTGGGTTACCCGCTCCCGCAGGCTGTCGGCCAGCTCGCGGGCGGTGCGCAAATCGCTTTGCAGCTCCTCGGTGCGTTTGTCCAGGGCTTCCCGGTCCACGGCGGCGTCCTCGGTGCCCTGGTTCAGTGATACCAGGTCCTGCTTGACCTCCGCGATGCTCTCGGTCAGCTGCAGGATCGCGGCCTGGGTTTTTTCCAGCCGCTGGGTATGGGCCTGCAATTCGGAGGACGCGTTGAATACATGCTCCTGCTCCCGGGCCACGGCGATCTCCTGCTGGTGCATGGCTTCCATCGCCTCGTTGCGCAGGCGCTTGGCCTCGGCCTGGCGGCTTTGCATCCGGGACACGTCATCGCGCAGCCCTTCCAGCGCCCGCTCATCCTCTTTCAGCTGGGCGGTAAGCTCCTTGATCTCGCGCTCCCGGGACAAAAAATTGGTGGTTTTCCCCTTCATGGAACCGCCGGTCATGGAGCCGCCGGAGTGCATCACCTGTCCGTCCAGCGTCACCAGCCGGAAGGCGTAGCGCCCGGCGCGCATGATAGGCAGGGCGGCGTCCAGGTTCTGCGCCACCACGGTGCGGCCCAGCAGGTTTTCCATCACGGGGCGGTATTTCTGGTCATAGGTCACCAGCTCGCTGGCCACGCCCAAACAGCCGGGCATGCTCAGCACCCGGCGCTCCTCATTGCTGAGAGAATAGGGGCGCACCGTGTTGATGGGCAGGAAGGTGGCGCGGCCGGCCTCGGCGCGCTTCAGGTATTCAATCATGCGCTTGGCCGTCACGTCGTCGGCAGTGACAATGTTCTGCAGCGCGCCGCCCATGACGGCGTCAAGCGCCACCTCCAGCTCCTTGGGCACCTGCATGAGCCTGGCCACCACGCCGCAGACGTTGGGATCGTTCTGGGCGTATTGCAGGGCGCGGCGCACGGCGTTGGCGTAGCCGTCCATTTCCCGGGCCATCTCGGTGAGCGTTTTCAGCCGGCCCCGGGCCGACTGCATACCCAGCGCCAGCTGCTGCATGCGCTGGTTTTTTTCCTCGTTCTCCGCCGCCAGGGCCCGCACGTTGGCATCCAGGCGCTGGGCCTCGTCGCGTACGCTGTCCAGCTCCCGAAGCACCTGCTTTTGCGTTTCCAGCGCATCCTCGTGCTGTCGGGCAAGCAGCTCACCCTGGGCGGTGAGCTCGGTTTCATTTTCGCGCAGGCGGGAAAGGTATTCCTCCATCTGCGCGCACATGGTCTGCTTCTGCGTCTGGGTATTGCGGGCGTCGCTCAGGCGGTTCACGGCGGTAAGGATATCGGCCTTGTGCCTGTCCAGCGCCTCCTCGGCCGCGTCGGCCTTCAGGGAAGCTTCGTCAGCCTCCAGCTCGGCCTTGTCCAGGGCGGCGCGGGCCTTATCCAGCGCTTCCCGGGCGGCTTCACTTTGGCCGTCCCCCTGCTGGGTCATCTGCTGTATCTCACTGAGCCTGTCCCGGCGGGACTGGGCCTCCTCCGAAAGGCGCTTGACCTCGCCCTCCAGCATTTCCTGCCGCTGCTTCATGCGGTCCCGGGCAGTTTCGGTTTGATGAAGCTCCTCGGTGCGCATGCGGCCCTCGGCCCTGGCCTGGCTGATCTCATCGTCCAGGCGCTGCACGGCTTCGTCAATGGCGGCGCGCTCCCGGCTGTTCTCCTGCAAACGGGCCTCATGCTGCAGCAGCGCGTCCCGCAGCTGCTCGCAGGTTTCGTTCAGCTCCTTCATGCGGGCGGCCAATTTATCCTGCTTGAGCAGGAAGATATTCATTTCCAGCGTTTTCAGCTTGCCGGACAGCTCCTGGTATTTCAGGGCGCTTTGGGCCTGCTCATGCAGGGGATCGATGCGGCTGCCCAGCTCCTCCAGCAGGTCGTTGACGCGGTCCAGGTTTTCCAGCGTACGGTTCAGCTTGCGCTCGGCTTCCTCCTTGCGCGCCCGGAACATGCTGATGCCCGCCGCTTCCTCAAACACCTCGCGGCGGTCCTCGCTTTTGTTGCTCAAAATTTCATCGATGCGGCCCTGGCCAATGTTGGAGTAGCCCTCCTTGCCCACGCCGGTATCGTAAAACAGCTCCTTGATGTCCTTCAGGCGGCAAGCCTGCTTGTTGAGATAATACTCGCTGTCACCGTTGCGGTAGAGGCGGCGGGTGACCGCCACCTCGGCAAAGTTGGTTTTCAGCGCGCCGTCCTCGTTGTCAAAGGTCAGCGTCACCTCGGCATAGGCCAGCTTTTTGCGCTTTTCGGTGCCGTTGAAGATCACATCCTGCATGCTGCCGCCGCGCAGCTCCCGGGGGTTCTGCTCCCCCAGCACCCACTTGACGGCATCGCCAATATTGCTTTTGCCCGAGCCATTGGGGCCCACGATGCCCGTTATACCGCCGTTAAAAACCACTTCCGTGCGCTGGGCGAAGGACTTGAAGCCGTAAATTTCCAGTTTTTTCAGCCTCATTTATTTTCCTCCGCGCCGCGCAGCGCCTGCAAAGCCAAACCCGCCGCGGCCTGCTCGGCCTTCTTTTTGCTGTTGCCCGCGCCCTGGCCAATGGGTTGGCCCTGGCTGTACACCGCCACGGTAAATACCCGCAGGTGGGCAGGGCCCTCTTCGGCAATGGTGCGGTATTCCGGCGAAGGCAGGCCATGGGCCTGCAGCAGCTCCTGCAGGGCCGTTTTATTATCGGTGACCGGAAGGGGCACTTCCTGTTCCCTGGGCCAGAGGGCGCGCACCACCCGGGCGGCTTCGCCAAAGCCCCCGTCCAGATAGATGGCGGCCAGCACGGCCTCCATGGCGTCGGCCAGCACGGCGGGACGCTGGCGGCCGCCGGTCATTTCGCAGCCGTGATCCATGCGCATGTACGCCCCCAGGCGCAACTGCCTGGCCACGGAGCACAGCGTTTCCTCCCGCACCATGCGGGCACGCAAAAAAGTCATGCCGCCCTCCTCTTCCTCGGGATGGGCATGAAATACAATATCGCTCATGGCCAGCTGCAGCACCGCGTCCCCCAGGAATTCCAGCCGCTGGTTGTTCTGCGGCCCGCAGGAGGGGTGGGTGAGCGCCAAGCGCAGATACGCCTGCTGATGGAAACGGTAGCCGATGGCTGTTTCCAGTGCTGTCAAATCCACGTTATTCTCCTTATCCGCGCACAGAAAACGGGCTGCGCAGCAAACGGCAGCCTGTTTTCCACCCGCGGGGTTCCTTACATTTTGGAATCGATGTAGCCCACCACATCCTGCACAGTCTTGAGCGTCATAATGGCGTCGTCCTCCACCATGATGCCAAACTGATCCTCCACTTCCATGATCAGCACCATCACGTTGGCGCTGTCGGCGCCCAGGTCCTCCACCAGGCGGGCGTCCAGGGTCACCTTGTCCGCGGGCACCTTGAGCTGTTGGGAAATCAACGTTTTCACCTTATCAAATGTCATGTTGCTGCCTCCTTCTGTACATAGGGTATTGCCTGTAAAAATACTTCATTCGCTTTTCAGCGCTTCAGCCAGCGTTTTTTCAATGGCGGGGGCCACGCCGCCCTCATGCATGGTCACGGCCTGCCGGATGGCGCAGGCGATGGCATGTCCGTTGCTGGAGCCATGGGCCTTAACCACCGCACCCTTGACGCCCAGCATGGGCGCGCCGCCCACCTCGGTATAGTCCATGCGCTTTTTGAGCTTTTTAAAGGCGGGCTTGGCCAGCAGCGCGCCCAGCTTGCTGCGGGCAGAGCCCATGAGCTCCTCCTTCATCATGCCCAGCAGCATGGCAGCCGTGCCTTCCATGGTTTTGAGCACCAGGTTGCCCGCGAAGCCGTCCGATACGATCACATCGGCCAGGTCGGCCGCCACGTCGCGCCCCTCCACATTGCCAACAAAGTTGACCGGCGTGTTTTCCAGCAGCGGATAGGCTTCCTTTACCAGCTGGTTGCCCTTTTCAGGCTCGGCGCCGATATTGAGCAGCGCCACCCGGGGATTGGGCTTATGCCGCACGCAGCGCATATAGGCGTCGCCCATGATGGCGAATTGCCGGAGATACTCGGGCTTGCAGTCCACGTTGGCGCCGCAGTCGATCAGCAGGAAAAAGTCCTTGCCATTGGGCATCAGCGGGGCCAGGGCCGGCCTGTCAATGCCGTCAATGCGGCCCAGGCGGAACATGCCGCCCGCCAGCACCGCGCCGGTGGAGCCAGCGGATACAAAGCCATCGGCCTGCCCATTCCTCACGGCCAGCATGCCCTTGACAATGGCGCTGTCCTTCCGGGTGCGCACCGCCAGCACAGGCGCGTCATGATTGGTAATGGTTTCGGAGCAATGCTCCACCGTCAATCGGTCCTTAACATCCTCGGCATCGATCAAAAGCGCCCGGATGGCCTGTTCATCCCCGGCCAGGGTGACTGAAAGCTTCGGATTTGCCCGCAGCGCCTCCAGCGTACCCGCCACCGTACATCCGGGAGCGTTATCGCCGCCCATGGCATCCACATAAATGTGCGTCAACGCACTCACGCTCCTTACACGTTAAAACGTTTTTCAGTATATCATGTTTTGGCCGATTTGACAAGATTTTGCGCATGCATAAACGGCGCTGCGCCGGGATATACTGAAGCTGACAGCAGGAAGAAAGCAGGCTGTCAAGGCGGATAAGACGACGCGGGGCGATGTGTTCTCCCTGCATCGTCCCCGCTTCAAGCGACCGCGCATGGCGGTCCGCCCCGCAGGAACAGGTTCCTGTGGGGTTCTTTTTTAGATGAATGCAATCAAGGGCCAAGGACTGAAAGATGAAAACAGGCAATCGCCGGCGAGGACGAGCGAAGCAGGCCCCTTCACCAATTGTTTTTCATTTTTTCAGCCTTCATTGCCGTTCCAGCATATCCCTGGCCACATACACGCCGCTGGCCGAGGCATGGGACAGCGAATGGGTGATGCCGCTGCCGTCACCGATAACGTACAGGCCGGGATAGCGGGTTTCCAGGTGCTCGTTCACATCCACTTCCATATTGTAAAACTTGACCTCCACCCCGTAAAGCAGCGTATCGTCGTTGGCCGTGCCGGGAGCGATGCGGTCCAGGGCGTAGATCATTTCAATGATGCCGTCCAGCACGCGTTTGGGCAGCACCAGGCTCAGATCGCCGGGGGTGGCCGCCAGGGTGGGCGTCACGCTGCCCTCCTCCACGCGCTTTACCGTGCTGCGGCGGCCGCGGATCAGGTCGCCAAAGCGCTGCACGATCACGCCGCCGCCCAGCATGTTGCTGAGCCGGGCGATGCTTTCACCATAGCCGTTGCTGTCCTTGAAGGGCTCGGAAAAATGCTTGCTCACCAGCAGGGCAAAGTTGGTATTTTCGGTATGCTTGCGCTTGTCCTCATAGCTGTGGCCGTTCACGGTGACGATGCCGTTGGTGTTCTCGTTCACCACCGCGCCGTTGGGGTTCATGCAGAAGGTGCGCACGTTATCCTCAAACTTTTCGGTGCGGTATACGATTTTGCTTTCGTACAGCTCGTCGGTCAGGTGGCTGAACACCACGGCGGGCAGCTCCACCCGCACGCCGATATCTACCCGGTTGGAATGGGTACCGATGCCCAGCTCATGGCAGACCTTTTCAATCCACTTGCTGCCGCTGCGGCCCACGCTGACCACGCATTTTTGGCAGATGTACGCGCCGGTTTCGGTCCGCACCTCATAGCCGTCCTCCAGCACGCGGATGGTATTCACCGGCGTTTCAAAATGGAAATCCACCTGATCCCGGAGCTCCGCGTACAGGTTTTGCAGTACCACATAGTTGATATCGGTCCCCAGGTGGCGCACGGAGGCATCCAGCAGGTTCAGTTTATTCTGAATGCAGATTTTTTTGAATTTGGTGCCCGCCGTGCTGTACAGCTTGGTGCCTTCGCCGCCATGGCTCAGGTTGATCTCGTCCACATAGCGCATCAGGTCCAGCGCCTGCTTTTTGCCAATATACTCGTACAGCGTGCCTCCAAAGCTGTTGGTGATGTTGTACTTGCCGTCCGAAAAAGCGCCCGCGCCGCCAAAGCCGCTCATAATGGAGCAGCTCTTGCAGCCGACGCAGCTTTTTACTTTATCGCCGTCAATGGGACAGTGCCGCTTTTCCAGCGGATGCCCGCCCTCAAACACGGCGATTTTCAGGTTTTTGTCCAGCTTTTTTAACTCATACGCGGTATAAATGCCGCCCGGCCCCGCGCCGATGATGATCACATCATATTGCATTGCGTAATTCCCTCCGGTTGATCACGGTACTTGTTAACCGTAACAAGTAATTTTACCATATGGAACAGATGAAAGCAAGCTCAACTTTTTGTTTTTTCGGTTGCTTTTCCTTGCTCTCCCTGATATAATCAAAAAAGAGTGATCCATATATTACAGGAACCCCGAATGCCGGTTCCGAAGGAGGATGCGCCATGAACCGCACCGATTGGGCACCCGAGTTTGCAGCCCGTTTCGCGCGTCATGAGGACGAGCTCAAGTGGCTTTACTGTGAGCTTTACCATAGCGATATGCAGGCATACAGCTATTTTTGCGACATGCTGCGGCGCGCCTGGGAGCAGCGGCCCGAAGCCCTGAAAACCATGGACCGGGCCCGGGAAGCCACGCCCGGCTGGTACAAAGGACATGCGCTGGCAGGCATGCTGATGTATGTAAACGCCTTTGCGGGCACGCTGCAGGGCGTAAAGGATAAGCTGGATTATATTGCCGACTGCGGGGTCAACTACCTGCACCTGATGCCGCTGCTGGAAAGCCCCAGGGGCCGCAGCGACGGCGGCTATGCTGTCAGCGATTTCCGGAAGGTCCAGCCCGAGCTGGGCACCATGGACGATCTGTATGCCCTGGCCGAAGCCTGCCATGCTCAGGGCATCGCCCTGTGCCTGGATTTTGTGATGAACCACACCAG
>JAFUGB010000060.1 GCA_017469605.1 Clostridia bacterium | reverse complement strand
GGATCGCCCAGCAGCAGGTTGTCCCGCACGGTGCCCTTAAAGAAAACGCTGTTGTGGCCGATGTAGGTGATGCCGCGCATCAGGCTTTCCTCGCTGACGCCGGCAAGGTCAAGCCCGGCCACGGTCATTTTGCCGCTGCCCGCTGTGTTCCGCCCCATCAGCAGTGAAGCAATGGTGGATTTGCCGCTGCCGCTTTCCCCGGCAATGCCCACAAAGCCGCCCTGGGGGATGCGCAGGCTTACACCGTGCAGGATCTCCCGATCTTCGTCATAGGAAAAACGCACCTTGTCCAGCACGATTTCCCCGCCGTCCGCGGGCAGCGTTTCATTCTTCCCCGCGGGTTCTTCCAGCGCCAGAAATTTGAATATTTTATCGCTGGCCGCCATGCCGTTCATGGCCACATGGAAATAGCTGCCCAGCCGCCGCATGGGCAGGAAGAAGTCGGCCGAAAGCAGGATCATAAAAATACAGTTGGCCAGGGGCAGCGTTCCGCGCACCAGGGCCCGGGTGGCAAGCAGGATGCCCAGCGCCGCGCCGCCATAGGCAAACAGGTCCATGATGATGATGGAATTGAGCTGCATGGTGAGCACCTTCATGGTGACCACGCGGAAATGCTCGGATTCCTTGTTCATCTGCTGATTTTTCCATTCGTCGGCCTGATAGGTTTTCAGCGTGGTCATGCCCTGCAGGTTTTCCAGGAAAGTGCTGCCCAGCTGGGTATATTGCCCCCAATACTTCGCCAGCAGCTTTTTGGCGATTTTTTGTACCATCATGATGGCGCCGGGGATCAGCGGAACGCAAACCAGCAACACGGTGGCCGTGCTCCAGCTGCCGCTGAAGCCAAACATGAAAAACAGCACGATGGGCGCGATAAAAGCGTAGAAAAATTGCGGCACATACTGGCCAAAGTAGCTCTCCAGCTGATCCACGCCTTCCACCGATTCCTGCACCAGCTCAGCGGTGGTCACCTGCTCGCGGTAGCCGGTGCCCAGCTTGAGAAGCTTGTTATAAATCAGCTCTCGCATTTTCTGCTTTACCGTCCTTGAGGCCAGGTAGCTCATGCGCGTGGCGGCCCTGGCGGTAAAAAAGCGCAGGATCACGGTGGCGGCGATCACCGCCAGGGGGAGCGTCAGCTGCCCGATTTCCCAGGCACTGGCATACAGGCCGTTGATGATGCGGGCAATCAACGCGATCATCACGGTATTCAGCAGCAGCTCGCACAGCTGCATCAGGATATTGCCCATTATGTAGCGCTTGCTTTCGGGGCATAAGGCCATCAGCCTTCGGTCAAACATAAATCGTACTCCTTCTATGCATGATCATATATTATAGCATGTCTGCGCGCTATTGTCATGCAAAAAAACGCGCCGCCGTTCATGGCAGCGCGTTTGGAAGGAAAACGCTTGGTTATTGCAGCTTTACCGCTTCGTCCCAGGCAGCCTGCAGTTGGGGATCGCTCATGTCACCGAGCTCCAGGGCGGCGTAGGTCATATCCTTGGGCATTTCCACCACGATATCCGGCGTCAGGCCAATGCCGTGCACGTGGTTGCCGTTGGGGGTAAAGTATTCACAGTAGGTGAGCTGGATGCCGGTCTCGTTATCGCTCAGGCCCAGCACATACTGCATGATGCCCTTGCCGAAGGTCTGGGTGCCCACCACGGTGGCGCGGTTGTGATCCTGCAGCGCGCCGGTGAGGATTTCGCTGGAGGAAGCGGAGTTTTCATTGACCAGCACCACCAGCGGGATTTTATCGGAACCGCTCTTGGTATACTGCGGGTTGGTGTCGCTGCTGTAGCGGGTCTTGGAGTATACCACCAGCTTGCTGTCCAGGAAGCGGTCGGCAACCTTTACGGCGTCCTCCACCCAGCCGCCGGGATTGTCCCGCAGGTCCAGGATGATGCTGGCGGCGCCCTGCGCCTCCAGGGCGTCAAGGGCGGCGTTAAAGTCGCTGATCAGCGAATCGGTGGAGAACTGGTACAGGATCACATAGCCCACGTTGTTGTCCAGCATGGCGTAATCCACGTTGTTGGTGTGAATGGAAGCGCGGGTGATGTCAAAGGTGATGCTTTCTTCGCCGCGCAGCACCTCCACCTGCACCTGGCCGCCCACCTCGCCGCGTATGATCTTCACGGCGGCGTCCATGGTTTCGGCCGTTACCTCCAGATCCTCGGCGCGCACCAGAATGTCGTTTTTGCGGAGACCGGCCTTTTCGGCGGGCGTATCGCGGAATACGCGGGTGATCTTGACGGTTTGATCGTCATAGTTTGCCAGCATCTGAATGCCGATGCCGGTATATTCGCCTTCCTCGTCCTCCCACATGGACTCCCAGCTTTCGGCGTCATAGTAGAAGGTATAGGGATCGCCCAGGCCGGCCAGCATGCCCTGCACGGCATAGTCCAGCATTTTATCGGTATCGGGCTCCTGATAATAATATGCGTTGATGTACTGCATGACCTCGTCCAGCTTTTCGTATTTCAGCAGCCGGTTATATTCATCGCGGTCAATGGTAACCGTTCCGCGGCGGGTTTCGCCCACGGCGGAAAAGGCCGCCAGCGCGCCGGCCAGCAGGGCAAGGATCAAAGCAAAAACCATCAAACGTCTTTTCATTTAGAATTTCCTCCGAAAGCTTTAAAGGGTGATTTTGGTTTTATTGGCGGTGCACTTTTTCATTTCCATGAGCATCTTAAAGGTTACCGCGTCGTCAAACTTGCGCAGGTCCAGGCCGGTCTGCCGCTGCACCTTGTCCAGCCTGTATACCAGCGTATTGCGGTGGATATACAGCTGCCTTGCGGTATCGCTCAGGTTCAGGTCCTTGCGGAAAAACATTTCCACCGTGGAGAGGATTTCCTCGCTGAACAGCCGGGAGGTGCTGCGGTTAAACAGCAGCCCGTGGTAATGCTCGGCGGTTTCGGGGGGAATATCGGACAGGAACCGTTCCAGCAGCAGCGATGAATAGATGTGCACCGTTTCATTCTGCCGGTAGATGCGGCCAATTTCAATGGCCCGGCGCGCCTGCCGGTAGCTCTGGTGCAATTCGCCGGCCCGGCGGGTGGTCTGGCCGATGCCGATGGTCACCGGCAGCCCTGTTTCGCTGATGACGGTTTCCTGCATGGCGTTGGCAAGCTGCCGGAGATCTTCAATATCCTCCATGCTGACGGTGCTTTTGATCAGCGCCGCGGTATGGGTGTCCATGGAGATCAGCACGTCGTTTGGCGATATGGGCAGCACCTCGCTCAGGATATCCCGGGCGTTATTGCCATGTACCTGCATCATGTGCAGCAGCATGACGCACCGGGACATTTCATCGGGAATGCGGTATTCGCTGATCACGGCATCCAGCTCGGCCACGCTCAGGTCGTTTTGGAGCATGCGCTGGTAGGCTCCGGATATGCCGCCGTTCAGGCTGCCCAACTGTATCAGTGTTTCCACCAATTGCGCGCCAATACGCAATACGTCGTCCGGCGTGCCCTCGGGGGCCAGCAACGTGCAGTGCTGTTCCGGTATGGCCAGATACCGGGATCCGTACATGGAAATAATATTGCCGCTTTCCAGCCCCGCGGGCAGCGGCAGCAGCGTGTCCCCGTTGGGGACAAGGCTCATGCCGTTTTCATCCAGCAGCGAAAGCCGGCAGCTCAGTTGCTCAAACGTTTGCCCAATTTTAACCAACAGCTGTGGATCCATCCTGCATG
>JAFUGB010000059.1 GCA_017469605.1 Clostridia bacterium | reverse complement strand
GTGTCCTCCATGCTGTAGTTGCCATAGCAGGTCAGGCCCATCAGGTAGGCGCCCCGGCTTTTGACCTCCACCATGTTGCTCAGCGTCTTTTCGTACAGGCGCTGCTGGGTGGTAACGCCGATCACCAGCGTGCCGTTCTCAATCAGGCTGATGGTGCCGTGCTTGAGCTCGCCGGCGGCGTAAGCTTCGCTGTGAATGTAGCTGATCTCCTTCATCTTCAGGCTGCCTTCCAGGCTGATGGCGTAATCGATCCCCCGGCCGATGAAGAAAATATCCCGGGCCGAGGCGAACTTGGCGGCAAACCATTGGATGCGTTCCTTGTCTTCCAGCACGCGCTGGATCTTGTCGGGCAGCGCCTTGAGCTCCTCAATCAGCGCCTGGCAGGCGGCCTCGTCTATCCGGCCCCGGGCGAAGGCCAGCTGCACGGCCAGCAGGTAGCAGGCCATCAGCTGGGTGCTGTACGCCTTGGTGGTGGCCACGGCGATCTCGGGCCCGGCCAGGGTATAAAACACGCTGTCGGCCTCCCGGGCAATGGAGGAGCCCACCACGTTGACAATGCCCAGGGTGCGCACGCCCCGCGCCTTGGCCTCCCGCAGGGCGGCCAGGCTGTCGGCGGTTTCGCCGGACTGGCTCACGATGATGGCCAGCGTGCCCTCGCCCAGGAGGGGATCGCGGTAGCGGAACTCGCTGGCCATGTCCACCTGCACCGGTAGGCGGGCCAGGTCCTCTATCACGTATTTGGCGGCCACGGCCACATGATAGGCCGAGCCGCAGGCCACGATGCAGATTTCCTGGATGCCGCGCAGCACCTCGTCGGTGAGTCCCATTTCGCTAAGGTCAATCCGGCCGTCCCGGAGCACGGAGTTCAGCGTATCGCGCACGGCCTTGGGCTGTTCGTGGATCTCCTTGATCATGAAATGCTCATAGCCCGCCTTTTCGGCGGCTTCGGCGTCCCATTTGATCTCCACGGGCTCCTTTTCGATCTGCTCGCCGTCAATGTTGTAAAATTCCGCCGTGCCCCGGCCCAGCACACCGATTTCCAAATTGCCGATGTAATAAACCTGCCGGGTGTATTTCAGCATGGCGGGCACATCGCTGGCCAGGTAGCTTTCGCCGTTGCTGACGCCCAGGATCATGGGGCTGTCCTTGCGGGCGGCGTAGATCAGATCGGGCTGGTCGCCAAACAGCACGGCCAGGGCATAGCTGCCCCGGACGCGCACCATGGCCCGGCTCAGCGCGCCGATGGGGTCGCGGCCGCCCTTCAGATAGTAGTAGTGCACCAGCTTGATGGCCACCTCGGTATCGGTTTGGGAAACAAAGGCGTAGCCTCTGCGCAGCAGCTCATCCCGCAGCTCCTGGTAGTTTTCTATGATGCCGTTATGCACCCCCACCACCAGGCCGTCGTCGCTGCAATGGGGATGGGCGTTTTCGGTGCTGGGCTCGCCGTGGGTGGCCCATCGGGTATGGCCAATGCCGCAGCAGCCGGCCAGCGCCTGGCCGCCGTTGGTCTTTTCATACAGCACCCGCAGCCGGCCCTTGGCCTTGATCACCTGCGCCGGGGCCGCGCCGTCCCGCACGGCCAGGCCCGCGGAGTCGTATCCTCGATATTCCAGTTTGCTCAGCCCTTCCAGCAGGATGGGCGCCGCCTGATGGGTGCCATTGAAACCTACGATTCCGCACATGCTTTGATGTTCCTTTCGGCTATTTCTTTTTATTATGCGCTTGGCGATTGGCTTTTATTTGCCGGCGCCAGCCGTCAAAGAGCGGCTGCGTTTTCTGGGGCTTGAGCCTTCCCGCGTCGGCGTCCAGCACCACGCGGCAGATGTTGGCGGCCAGGGGGCCGGCGATGAGGCCCAGCGCGCCCGCCATCTGAAAGCCCGCGAACATGGAGATCATGGTGATCAGCGGATACAGGCCCAGCTGCTTGCCCACGATGCGGGGCTCAATGATCTGGCGCACCGTAATGGTGACCAGATAAATGATGAACAGGCCGATGGCCATGTAGTAATTGCCCATGATCAGCGCCACAATGGCCCAGGTGTTGAGGAACAGCCCCGCGCCGATGACCGGCAGCACATCGGCAATGCCGATGAGCACGCCCAGCAGCAGGGCGTAGGGCTCGCCCAGGATCATAAGACCGGCGATGATGATCAGCATGAGCACGAAAGAAATAAAGATCTGCGCCTTGATCTGGCCAAACAGAGCGGTGAACACGCCGTTTTTGATCAGCAGGAAGCGCTTTATCACGTGGGCTGGCAGCGTATCGCGGAAATAGCCTGTGATGCGCTCCCGGTCATAGCTGAAGTAAAAGGTGCCCATGATGGTAAAAATGATGGACAGCAGGACGATGGGCAGCGACGTGGCGGTATTGATGGTAAAGCCCGCGATGCGGGTGGACAGGTTGCCCGCAAAGGAAACCACATTGCTCAGCAGATTGTTCAGGGCGTTGTTCACGGTGGTCAAAAAATCCTCGGGCAGCAAATGCTGGTAATCCAGGTACAGCTTGTTGACCAGGTTGGACAGGGCGTTATACAGCGACCGGGCCAGGTCGGGCGTGGCCCGCAGCAGGTTGACGCCCTCGCGCACCACCCGGGTGGATATCAGCATAAATACCGCCGTGAGCAGGCCAAACAATAATATCATGCATAAAAGCGTGGCGATAATGCGGGCGGCCTTCAGCCTTTTCAGCGCTTTTCTTATGAGCCGCGCCACCGGCTCCAGCAGCGCCGCGAAAACCAGCGCCAGCACGAAGGGCCAGAAATAGGGAAACAGCCGCAGCGCCAACAGGCACAGCAGCAGCACAGCGGCTATGAT